>JAUXUF010000183.1 GCA_030684645.1 Bacteroidota bacterium
AATTAATAGATTCGAAAATAATTAGCAATTGGTTAAAATGGTCAGATTCGATTTACCGGAAAGGTTTTCAGATAATTTCGGTGATCCTATAGATCAAATTTTTCATTTGCTTGAGAAGATCAATAATACGCCGTTTAATCAGGACATTATTTTAAACTATGATAATGCACGGTTCACACATCCTTTTTTCTCTCTATCGCTGCCACTAATCTGTACCCAAAATAAAAGAGATGGAAGAAATATCAGTCTCAAATCTGACTTTAATAATCCATTCACAAGAGACTACATGTCACTGATTCAATTTCCAAATGGTTTTGACCCAATGACTTTGGAAATTGACGAATTTTCTACTTATTTAAGGTCCTTTAAATCCAAAACATATTTGCCAATAATAAATTTTCCTGTTGGGGACGGACTAAATGTAACTTCAGTTAGAGATCATTTTCTCAGCGCGGTAAATCAATTGTTATTACACATGTGTGGTTTAACTGCCCCAATGACTACTGCTTTAATGTATTTGATAGATGAAGCTGTTAATAACATACTACATCATTCATATGATGATAAGGGATTTTTATTGGCACAGTATTACCCTTCAAAAGGCTATTTAGATATAGTTATTGCTGACATCGGCAGAACGCTTTTACAATCTTATCAAAACATGGATAGATACAAGAAAATTGTGTTGAGTCATAATGACGCTATGAAGGCTGCATTAGAAGGAAAATCTACCAAAAGTGAAACTATAGATCGTGGATTCGGTATCAGTACATCAAAAGACATGTTAATATCTGGCTTGAATGGTAAATACTTTTTGTGGTCAGGAAATGTTTTGAATATTCATAATGCAGAAATAAATGATATTGTAAATCTACCCGAAACAATTAGTTGGCAAGGAGTGTATTTATGTTTACGGATTCCTGTTGTACCAAAACAAGGGTTTAATCCATACGATTATATGGGCTAAGTTATGTATATTGTATATATTTAATTACTTTTGC
>JAUXUF010000185.1 GCA_030684645.1 Bacteroidota bacterium
GCCAATGCTTACGATTTGGTAATTAATGGTGTGGAAATTGGCGGTGGTTCGGTTCGTATCCATGATAAAGGTTTGCAGGCCAGGATGTTTAATCTGCTCGGATTTACTCCTGAACAGGCTGAATATCAATTTGGCTTCCTGATGAATGCGTTCAAATTCGGAGCTCCGCCACATGCCGGAATCGCTTTTGGATTCGACCGCCTGACTTCGATGTTTGCCGGTTTGGAAAGTATCCGCGATACCATTGCCTTTCCAAAAAACAATTCGGGTCGCGATGTAATGATGGATAGCCCTTCAATCATTTCGTCAGTGCAATTGGAAGAACTGAATTTGATTCTGAAACCAAAATCTCAGAAATAACAAAGGAAGGCTTTATCGCAAAAGTATTATTTGATAAAGTTAAGGGTGATCAATAGAATAATAATGAGAATTCCGATCAGAGCTGAAACGAATAAATAATCAGCAATTGATTCAAATTGCTTTTCTCTGTTTTGATTTGATGTACGGATAGAGACAAAAGAGAAAATACAGGAGAAAGTCAGAAAAACCGCAACCACAGAAGTGAATTCATCAATATAGTTTGTTTCAATCTTGTTGGCAATGTGCAATGATGTGATAACAAAAAGGCAAAATCCCAGAAGGTTTGCTGATGTATTTAAGATGTGCTGGGATGTATTATTCGCCATGTTCGTTAAATGATAATAATTGTCTGACTAGAAAAATCCAAGTTCCAAACGGGCTTCCTCGCTCATCATCGATTTGTCCCATGCCGGGTCAAAAGTCAGTTCTACATCTACTTCCAGGACATTCTCAACAGATAGTGCTGCCTGGCGAACATCTTCAACCAGCATATCCGCAACCGGACACCCCGGAGAAGTCAAAGTCATAATAATATTAGCCTTGTTTGTTTCGTCAACATCCACGTTATAAATCAAACCCAAATCGTAAATATTTACCGGAATTTCCGGATCATACACGTCTTTCAGATGTTCAATTATCAAATCAATTCTGGTATCCATTGTTCATTCTCCTTTTTCTGAAATTCTTTTATATGCAACAGCATAGAGTTTAATTTGTTTGATCATGGACAGTAATCCGTTCGACCGTGTAGGCGAAAGGTGTTGTTTCAGGCCAATTTCATCAACAAAAAATAATTCATTATCAACGATTTCGCTTGGGGTTCGGTTCGAAACCACCCGAAGCAATAAGGCCACCATTCCTTTTACAATAATGGCATCACTTTCAGCCCTGAAAATAACTTTCCCATCAATAAAATCGGACACCAGCCAAACCCTCGATTGACAACCTTTAATCAAATACTCATCCGTTTTCTCTTTCGGATCAAGATCTTTCAAGTCGTTTCCCAGTTCAATCAGGTAACCGTATTTGTCCATCCAATCATCGTAAATCGAAAACTCTTCTATAATCTCGTGCTGTATTTCGTTTATCGTCATTAACTAAAGCTTAAAGGATGCAAATGTCGTTATTTTTTGTTTTCATTCAAAAATTAATTTCATGACCTTCCCTATCCTGATGAAAGTTTAACAAATCACTTGCTATTCTGAATTTTGCAGAGGTAAAAATGCTTCGTTTTCCGATATCATCCTGGACCGACTTTTTAATGAATTTAAATTACAATTCTTCAAAATTCACACCCATTTAATTCGTAATTTTAGGTAATCGTTTTATCAATTAAAAATCAATTTTAAATAATATTTTAACCATGGAATCATTAGCTGGAACTCAAACCGAAAAGAATTTACTGAAAGCATTTGCCGGAGAATCACAAGCCCGCAACCGTTATGAATTTTTTGCCAAAGTAGCAATAAAAGAAGGTTTGGAGCAGATTGCTGCCCTTTTTCTGGAAACTGCTGAAAACGAACGTTCACATGCCAAGCAATTTTTCAAACAACTCGAAGGTCGGATGGTCGAAATTACCGCAACTTATCCAGCCGGAAAAATCGGGACAACCCTGGAGAATTTGAAAGCTGCTGCAGATGGTGAAAACGAAGAATGGACCGAATTGTATCCCGAATTTGGTCGGATTGCCGAAGAGGAAGGTTTTACACGGATTGCCTTACTTTTCAGATCGATTGCCAAAATTGAGAAAGCGCATGAAGAACGCTACCGCAAGTTACACCAGAACCTCGAAGAAGGAAAAGTGTTTGAACGCGAAGGAAAAGTCGTATGGAAATGCCGGGTTTGCGGATTCCTGCACGAATCGGCCAAACCACCATTGAAATGCCCGGTTTGCGACCACTCACAAGCGTATTTTGAAATTGAAGCTGAAAATTATTAATCTTAATTATCCGTGAATCCTATTTACAGAAAATGCTATAATTAATGATTCCTGATTAAAATTGGAGGTCGCAAATTTTGACCTCCAATTTTATGTTCTAAATTGAAGAAAATGCAAAATACGATACCTTCTGAGACCAGTCACTTCGCAAACATATTGAATTCAAAACCAATGATTAACACCAAAAAACTTCTAAATGGCAAATGAAAATATCAGTATTTTGATACCCGATGAAATCATCAGTAACAAGATATTCTTAATCAGAGAAGTAAAAGTAATGCTTGATAAAGACCTTGCCGGATTATATGGTGTTTCAACCGGAAATTTAAACAAAGCCGTCAAACGCAACATTAAACGCTTCCCTGATGATTTTATGTTTCAACTCAATAATGAAGAATTCGAAATCTTGAAATTCCAATTTGGAACATCAAGTTGGGGAGGTACGCGAAGTTTTCCTTATGCCTTTACAGAACAGGGAGTTGCCATGTTATCCGGAATATTGAATAGCGACAGGGCAATTCTTGTCAACATCCAGATTATGAGAATTTTTACCCGCATCAGGCAAATGTTGACCGATACCCTGAGCCTGAAACTGGAGATTGAAGAAATAAAGAAAAAGCTTCAAAATCAGGACAAAAACATTGAACTCGTTTTCAGTTACCTCGACGAACTGATCACCAGGCAGGAGGACCCGACACCTCGAAAACGTATTGGATTTAAGACCAGTGAAGAAGATTGAGCATATTTAAAAGTTTGGAAATAACATTTCCTTTCTCTGGTTTACTTTCCAGCTACATACCTGATCGCCTGAACCACTAATTTCTTATAGCTGAGATTTAGATAAGCATTTTTATCGTGCCCAGGCTGAATATACACAATGCGTGAATTCTCTTTTTTGTGCGTCCATCCTATAATTTTACTGCTTTGCGGATGATTGGTTGTGAGTAGTGGGGTAACCTCCGGAAGGACTTCAATGTTTCCGTAAACTTCATCTAGAACTTCAAAATCGCTTATTCCTTTGGTGACCGGATGTTTCGGATAAGAAATTTTTACCGTGAAATTGACATCATGCTGGTACGTTGATGATGCCGGTGAGTTTTTTTCTTCGTGGTATTTACCGCCAACGATGGTTTTATATTCGTCCCATTGCTGGTAGGAGCATAGTGAATGATGCAGAAAAACCAATCCTTTACCAAGTTTTAACAGCTTATAATAGCTTTCCTTTTCTGTTTCTGAAATGGTTTTTGGCATATCGTAAAATACCACGGCATCAAAGGTTTTTGGATCAATCGTGCCAAGCTGAAGGTTGGCTTCTGGATGTTTGAGTTCGGTATAGCTGATATTCTGGAATGAATCGAACATCTCAAAAAACGATTTCCGGTCAAAATCGTGGCCACCGGTTACAATGAGAACATTCAGCTTTTTAGCTGAAGCTGACATTGACATAAAAATCAATAGGCTTAGGATCAGGAGTTTTTGAAATCGCTTCATGAGAAATGGTTTTAGAACATACTGATTACCTTTTTTAGTGCTTCAATAAAAACATCAATTTCTTCTTTGGTATTGTAAAATGCAAACGAGGCGCGTACTGTTCCCTGAATATCGAAATGATCCATCAGCGGATCGGTGCAGTGGCGCCCGGTGCGGACAGCAATTCCAAACTTATCGAGCATGGTGCCTAAATCGAAGAAATGGACACCATCCACGTTGAATGAAATTACTCCTGACTTTTCGGACTGTGTTCCATAAATCCGCAATCCGGGTATTTGACTCAGTTCGGCAGTGGCATAATTCAATAATTCGGTTTCCCTGGCAGCTGCGTTTTCAATTCCAAGGTTCTCAAGGTAATCGATCGCTGCCCCAAAAGCAATTACGCCGCTGATGTTTGGTGTTCCGGCTTCAAATTTATAGGGCAGTTCGTTGTAAGTGGTTCCCGAAAATTTGACTTCCGAAATCATTTCGCCCCCGCCCTGATAGGGTGGCAACTGTTCGAGCAATTCCTTTTTACCGTATAGTACGCCAACGCCATTTGGACCGTACATTTTGTGAGCCGAAAAAGCATAAAAATCAACATCCAAATCCTGAATATCGATTCGGAGATGTGCTGCCGCCTGTGCCCCGTCGATAAAAATCCGGATGCCTTTGGAGTGTGCAATCTGTGTTATTTGCCGTATCGGATTGATGGTTCCCAACACGTTCGAAATGTGGGCAACAGCAATGAGTTTGGTTCGCGGGGTAATCAGTGTTTCCATGTTTTCGATGAGTAAACGCCCTTCATCGTCAATCGGAAGCATCACAATTTTTGCACCTTTCCGGCCAGCCATCAGTTGCCACGGAACAATATTCGAATGGTGTTCCATTTCCGAAACAATAATTTCGTCGCCTTCATGAATAAACGCTTCGCCAAACGAGAATGCTGCCAGATTAATGCTTTCAGTAGTTCCTTTGGTAAAAATAATCTGTTCACGCGTTTCAGCGTTGATCAGCTTCCTGACTTTTTCGCGCGTTTCTTCGTAAGCCAGAGTTGCTTTGTCGGCTAAAAAGTGGGCTGCCCGGTGGATATTCCCATAATATTCGGTATAGGTCCGGATCAACGCATCAATCACCTGCTGAGGGCGCTGGGTGGTAGCTGCATTGTCGAAATAGACCAGTGGCCGGTTGTATATTTTCTGTTGGAGGATCGGAAATTCTTCACGTATTTTTTTTAGGTCAAAACTCATAACTGTTTGATTTTTTCATTTACAACCTGATTGAAGGTCATGTTGTTCATACTTTTCGTTTCAAAGATAGAAGAATTAAACTTTATCTTTTACAGGCGACAATTTCCTTCGTTCGGATTATTGGTTAATTTTATCGCATTGTTTGAAACTGATCCGATGACTCGAAGTCATCGGATCAGTCCAACAATCAACGAAATAACAAACAGAAATAATACTTCTATGCAAAACTTTTTTGTCAAATCACACGGGCTCGGAAACGACTATTTTGTGCTGAACGAAGCCGAACTTTCATTCAGCCTGAATGAAAAAAATATCCAATTGCTTTGTGATGTGCATTACGGCATCGGTTCAGATGGAATTCTCCTGAAAGTGCCTTCGTCGAAAGCAGATTTTGGCCTGAAGATCTACAATCCGGATGGTTCGGAAGCTGAAAAAAGCGGCAACGGATTGCGCATTTTTGCCAAATACCTGTATGATTACGGCCATACTTCAGGAAAAATATTTACCATCGAAACTCTTGGAGGTATTGTTACCGCTGAAGTTTCGCAGGAAACCAATGGCAAAGCCAATCAGGTGAAAGTTGACATGGGAAAAGCTATTTTCGGTTGCCATCAGGTTCCGGTGAATTGCGATGAATCCGAATGTTTTGACCATCCACTGAATATTATTGACGAAACCTACCTGATCAACTGCGTTTCAGTTGGAAATCCGCACTGTGTCATCTTGCGTGATAAGCTGATTAAGGCTGAAATCCTGAAACACGGCTCTGAAATTGAGAACCACCCGATGTTTCCGAATCGCATCAATGTGCAGTTTGCCAAAGTTATTTCGCGCAACGAAGTAGAAATCCTGATCTGGGAACGCGGCGCCGGTTATACTTTAGCATCCGGAAGTTCGTCGTGTGCTGTGGCGGCAGTAATGGTTAAAAAAGGATTAACCGACCGAAAGTTACACCTGAAAATGCCCGGAGGAACACTTCAAATCGAAATCGATGAAGCCTGGAATATACGGATGGAAGGCGAAGTAAAAGAAATTGCTTCAGGCTATTTAAGTGATGAACTGATTGCAGATGTGCTTTGTATCTGAAAAACTGTAAATTTGCAGCCAAATCTATTTAAGAATTAGAATGACAACGAAACAAATTCCATTTTCGAAATCGCAACTCGAAAAAATAATCGAACAATATCCAACTCCTTTTCACATTTACGACGAAAAAGGAATCCGTGAATATGCCCGGAAATTCACCAAAGCATTTTCGTGGAATCCCGGGTTCAAGGAATATTATGCAATCAAATCAGCGCCAAACCCGTATCTGATGAAAATCATGCGCGAAGAAGGTTTTGGTATCGACTGCAGCTCGTTTGCAGAACTGATGGTGGCAGAAAAACTGGGCATGTCGGGCGACGAAATCATGTTCACATCAAACGACACGCCGGCATACGAATATAAGAAAGCCATTGATCTTGGGGCGATCATCAATCTCGACGATATTTCACACATCGAATACCTCGAAAAAAATATTGGATTGCCCGAAATGGTTTGCTTCCGTTATAATCCGGGGGCATTGAAGGAAGGAAACACCATTATTGGTCATCCGGAAGAAGCCAAATACGGATTTACGCGCGAACAATTGTTCGAAGGTTACCAAATGCTGAAAGACAAAGGTGTAAAACGGTTCGGGCTTCATACCATGGTTGCTTCCAACGAACTGGACGCTGCTTACTTTGTTGAAACGGCCCAGATTCTTTTCGATTTGATTTTAGAACTCAAGCAAAAAATTGGTATTCAAATTGAGTTTGCCAACTTGGGTGGAGGTATCGGAATTCCATATCGCCCAACCGATCAGCCTGTTGATCTGGATTTCATGAGCCAGGGAATCAGGAAACTTTATCAGGAAAAAATTGAAGCAAACGGACTGGCACCTCTTCGTATATATTTTGAATCCGGGCGTGCAATGACCGGTCCGTTCGGGTTCCTTGTTTCACAAGTGCTGCACATCAAAAAAACCTACAAGCAATACGCCGGCCTCGATTCGAGCATGGCCAACCTGATGCGCCCTGCCCTTTACGGGTCGTACCACCATATTACCGTGATGGGTAAAGAATACGAACCACTCGATCAGGTTTACGACGTTACCGGCTCGCTTTGCGAAAACAACGATAAATTTGCCATCAACCGCCATCTGCCGGTGATGGAACCCGGCGATCTGGTGGTGATCCACGATACCGGTGCACATGGTCATGCGATGGGATTCAACTACAACGGGAAATTACGATCGTCCGAATTGCTACTGCGCGAAAATGGCGAAGTGGTTCAGATACGTAGAGCTGAAACTTTGGATGATTATTTTGCCACATTGGATTTTGAAGGATTGAAGGATTTCAAATAATCAACACGATTCAACAAAAAAGCCGATGAGAGTCGGCTTTTTTGTTGAATAATTTTTATTCAGAACAAGTCTAAATTAGTGCTATTTCTATTCCTGAATTTATCCAATTTTAAATGATAATTTCCTACTTTTGTTTAAATGGGAAATGCAAATCTAAATATTAGTCAACTACTTGGGAAATTAGACTTTCAATTTAAAAACTCTAATGCTTCTTCCATTTATTTTGTTTCAGATTTATCGAATGGGAATGATTTACATCCTAAAATTATTTTGGATTTAGATAAAGCTAGCATATTTAAAGCTGATGCTGTTTATTTTCGTTTCTTCGAAGGAGATCGATTACCTCAACCCCAGATTTATATTTACGATAATTCCAACAGGAGAAACTCGGAAAATGATTTTGCTGAAATCCATCGAGCTATTTGGAGTGCATCGGAAATTCCAGTTTTTATTATTCTTGAAAAGAGCAGGATTCAAATATACGATAGCCGTAAACCTGTTGAGATAAAAGACGAAAGACTTATATCAAAACCTATTTATAAGATTGATTTTGAAAAGATTAGTGAATATAGTGATGTAATCAATCAATTCAATGCTCAAAAGTTTGATAGTGGAAGTTTCTGGGAAAGCAATATTGCACACAGTCATTTTTTGAATAACAAAACGGCTTACGAAAAGCTAATCAGCGGCTTACGAAGTTTACGGAATCATTTTAAATTGCGTAGTGGTCTTTCTCCTGAGCTTTCAGATCATTTACTGATTCTGTCAATATTGGTAAAATATTTGGAAGAGAATGGTATTGATGGAGACGGATTTAGCCTTGCTGGTAATTTTTTCTTTGAGAAAACCGGTTATCATTCCTTCGAAGAAATAATTAGAAATAGGAAAGTTATCACCTTGTTTGGTGAGCTCGCTGAACATTTCAATGGGGGTCTTTTCAAATTAACGAATACACAGAAGGAGGAACTCGAAACTGTGAATGTTTCAGTTCTTGCTAATTTTTTGGAAGGGAAAATAGGTGAAAAGGATCGGTTTGTTATCTGGTCTGAATATTCTTTCAAGCATATACCTGTTGAGCTTATAAGCAATTTCTATGAAGAGTTTTTGCCCAAAGAGACAAAAGCTGGAAAGGATAAAGAGACAAAAAAAGACACTGGTGCTGTTTATACTCCAGGTTTTTTGGTTAACTTCTTGGTTGATGAGTGTTTACCGCTGAACAGAAACGAATTAAACGAGAATGTCAGGCTGAGTGATGTAAGTTGCGGGTCGGGTATCTTTCTTGCAACAGCTTTTAAACGATTGGTACAACGTTGGAGAATTCGTAATGCTAAAGACGGGAAATTAGCCGATACAACGCCCGATGTTCTTAAAAATATTTTGCTAAAAAACATTCATGGTGTCGATATTGATCGAAATGCGGTTGAGCTTACCATTTTTAGCCTTAACCTTTCTTTATGTACCATGCTTACCCCCCGTCAGATATGGACACAATTAGAGTTTGATGATTTAAAAGAGAAAGGGAACATAGTTCAGAAAGATTTCTTTGAATATTTAGTCGAAAATAATCCTTCCGGTTTTGATTTGGTCATAGGAAATCCACCTTTTAAGGCATTGAATAAGGATAAATACGAAGAATATGCTACTCTTTTAGAACAAAATAATATTCCTTTCTTGTGCAAAATACCCGACAATCAACTTGCTCTGATGTTTTTGGACAAAGCAATGAGTTTATTGAAAGAGAATGGATTACTTTGTTTAATTACCCCTTCTGGTCCAATGCTTTACAACAATACATTAGATTTTCGATCCAGATTCTTTGATAGTTACAACATTCCACAGATTATTGATTTTACTTTTTTGAGGAATAGTCTGTTTGTAGATGCTAATGTTACAGTAGCCGCATTATTTGTTCAAAAGCAAAAACCTGATGATAATGATATTTTGCATGTTACCGTTCGGCGCACAAAAGCCAACAAAGAAAAAAACTACTTTGAAATAGATCATTACGATTTTCATGATGTACCTAAGTCTGTTGCTCGAACCAGCGATTTTGTATGGAAATGTAATCTTGTTGGAGGAGGACGGATTTATAACTTTGTTCAACGATTAAAACTACCTGAGGACAATACCTTTGGTGATTATCTCAAAAAGAAGGAGACTAAAAAGCTGTGGAAATATGGACAAGGATATATCGTTGGCATACAAAATCGGAAATTTCAAGCTGATTATATTACTGGAAAACCATCAGTAGTTGACAAAAAGTTTTCAGAAAAAGGAATTGAAGAAGTCGAAATACAAAAGGCTGAATATTTTAAGGACAAAAGCAATGAGATAATTTTCCATCCGCCTCATCTGTTGATTAAAAAAACCATCGGGAAAAAAGCTATTCCAGTTGAATTCCGTGATGATTATCTAACGTTTAAAAACGAAGTTATTGGAGTTCATTGCCCTGATGATGAGATTGACGAATTGCTACAATTAGCTGAAATGTTCAAAAGAAACAATCAGCTATTTCGGTTTTATATCACAGTCACAAGTGCCCGTTTTGGGGTTGGAAGGACTCCATATACTATTTTACTTGAGGATATTACGGAACTCCCATTCATTGAGAACGAAATTAGTTTATCGTTTGCAGAGAAAATTTTGATTACAGACACAGTCGACTTTTCCATTAATCAGTTTGCTTTTGGTGAAAACGCGAAAGTAAATTTTGACATATCCGACCCTCGGATCCTTAAGGACTTTTCTGATGTCTATTGCAAAGCCCTCAATTCAATTTATCAGGAGAAAGAAACGAAATATTCCTTGTCTAAAATATATGAAGGCAGTGCTTTCTTCGCTTGTGAATATACTTTCACTGACAAGGAAGTTAATATTGAAACGCTCAATTCCGAAGCAGATTTCAACGCGTTAATAGATCATTGGAGCAATCGGAATGTGTTGATAAAAAGGGTTGTACGTTTTTACGGAAGGGATAAAATCATTTTGATAAAACCAAAACAGTTGCGCTATTGGTTAAAATCGATTGCTTTGCGCGATGCCGATGAAACACTGGAAGAGTCGTTTAATCAAAACTCTTTACTATGATTTGCAGGAGTATTGACAGAACAATTGCCGTTGGCTCGGTAAGGTTGGATTCTTCGAAAATCATCTTTAAAGTTTTCGATCTTCTTGATAAAAATATAGATGGGTTTCCCCAATTCCTTTCAAACTCATGTTTTGATGAGGAAAATGAAAAAGCCATAAACCAGATGCTAACTACTTATCTCAACAACATTACAGTTGACTATTTTGTCGTAGATACCTTCCGCTTTTGTTTTATTAAGGATACATCCATTAAAAGATCCCAATTTAATCCTGATATTGGAGTAATGTTGGGAAATAAATTTGAAGCAACTACCTCTGCTTTTTTTCATATTGAATGCAAGCGTTTACCTGCCAGAAAAAGGTTTGAAAGAGAATATGTTCAAGGAGATTTAGGTGGAATACAAAGGTTCAAAGAGGGAAATCATGGTGGAGGTTTGAAATATTCAGCTATGATTGGTTATGTCCAGTCAAATACTCTTGAACACTGGTATTTAAACGTTAATTCATGGATTGATGAATTAATCACTTCTGAAAATGTATTGAATTGGAATGCGGATGATAAATTAACACCAAATATTGAAGGGAGTTTTCACCGATTCTCCTCTCTTCATCAGAGAACAAATGATTCTGAACCAATAAAATTGTTTCATTATTGGATTTATGTATAGATAAAACTAGAAAAAGCGAGAAATGTATGGAAAAAGAAACGCGGTATTCATTAGTCGTATCTTTGCATACGAAAGCACAGGATATCGATATTTATACTCCCGTTGCCAATATGATCTCAGTTCCTATTACAATTTAAACCCTAATGAAAATCGGATTTGATGCCAAGCGTGCTTTTAACAATACTGCCGGACTGGGAAATTTCAGCCGTAACACCATTTCTGCGCTTGCCCGGCAATATCCGGAAGACCGGCATTTCCTATTTCATCCCGGTACAAAAAGAACACTTTTCAATCCTCCTGCTAATTCAGAAGAAATAAAACCGGAAGGTTTTGGATGGAAAATCCTGAAAAATACCTGGCGAAGCTTTCAGATCACCAAATTGGCGAAGGATTGTGATTTGGACATTTTTCATGGTCTGAGTCACGAATTGCCGCTTGGAATTGAGAAAACGGGAATCAAATCGGTCGTTACCATTCACGATCTTATCTTTGTTCGTTTTCCTGAATATTATAAAACCATTGACCGGAAGATTTACGACCGGAAATTCAGATATTCCTGCCGGGTAGCCGATCGTATTCACGCCATTTCGGAGCAAACCAAACTCGATCTAATCAACTTTTTTGGGATTACGGAGTCAAAAATTGAAGTCATCTATCAATCGGTTAATCCGGTTTTCTTCGAAAAAGCAGATGAAGCACAAAAACGTTCGTTGAGGGAAAAATATCAGCTTCCGGAGAAATTTTTACTTAACGTTGGAACCATTGAACCACGTAAGAATTTAATGGCATTGCTCGAAGGAATGGTTTCGTCAAAAATATATATTCCACTTGTTGTGGTCGGGAAATTAACTGATTATCAGCATAAAGTTCAAAAATTTATCGAGGGGGATCTGAACAGGTTGCAGGTGTTTTTCCTTCCAAAAATTAATGATTCTGAATTGGCAGCTTTGTATCAAATGGCCGAAGTAATGATTTATCCGTCGGTATTTGAAGGGTTTGGACTTCCGGTAGCGGAGGCCCATGCTTCCGGTTGCCCGGTGATTACCTCGAATACCAGTAGTTTGCCTGAAGTTGGTGGAGATGCTGCCGTGTACATCGATCCAATGAAACCTGAAGAAATTGGTGATACATTAGCGACTTTGCTTTCTGATCAAAACCTGCGGAAAACACTTATTGCCAAAGGAAGAATCAATGCCCAACGGTTTACTCCGGAGAATTTTGCCAAACGATTAAAACAATTGTATAATACCCTTTTGAATGATTGAAGATATTAAAGCAGCGCTGGCAGTGCTGCAAAAAGGCGGCGTAATTTTATACCCTACCGATACCATTTGGGGACTTGGCTGCGATGCCTGCAACGAGGAAGCGGTGAAACGTATTTATGCCATCAAAAAACGGATTGATTCGAAAAGCATGCTCGTTTTAATGGAAAATGCAGCGCTTTTGGATCGTTATGTCGATGAAGTTCCTGAAATTGCATTCGATTTGATTGAATTAACGGACAAACCTCTTACAATTATTTACAACGGAGCTAAAAACCTGGCCAAAAACCTGGTTTCAGATGATGGAAGTATCGGTATCCGGTTCACTAACGAAGCATTCAGCAGCGATCTGATCCGCCGGTTTAAGCGGCCGATCGTTTCCACTTCAGCCAATATCAGCGGAAAACCATCGCCTGGCTGTTTCAGCGAAATTGTACCCGAAATCATTGATGCCGTCGATTACGTGGTCGGGTACCGCCAGGATGATTTGCAGAAAGCTGTTCCGTCAAGCATCATTAAACTCGGACGCGGCGGAGAAATTAAGATAATCAGATAAAAATGAAATACCCACAAAAAAAATCAGAAATTAGTCCGGCAAAACTAAAGGAAATTGCGGTTAAGGTGACCGGCCCTACTGAACTGATGAAATTCCTGATTGATAAATTTCCGGAGAAGAGTCGTACAACCATCAAATCGATGCTGGCTCATAAGCAGGTTACTGTTGACGATATGATAACGACTAAATTCGACTTTCCCCTGAAACGAGGACAAACAGTTTTCCTCAACAAGAAAAAATCGGAAGAAAAACAACGCTTCAGAGGATTGCGCATCGTTCATGAAGATGCTGATCTGATTGTGATTGATAAAGCAAGTGGTTTGCTTTCGATGGCTTCCGAAACCGAAAAACTCAAAACTGCCTATAGCATGTTGAGTGAATATGTCAAAAAATTTAATCCGAAAAACCTGATCTTCATTGTGCACCGGCTCGATCGGGACACTTCGGGATTAATGATGTTTGCTAAAAGCAAAAATGTTCAGGAAATCCTTCAAAAAGATTGGAACGAGTCTGTCATCGAACGTTCGTATGTGGTGGTCGTTGAAGGAGCTTTTGAGAAACCGGAAGGAACTGTCACTTCGTGGCTGAAGGAAAACAAAGCGTTGGTGATGTTTTCGAGCCAAACACCGGATGACGGGCAGAAAGCGATTACTCACTACAAAGTTCTGAAAAGCGACAAATTATTTTCATTGCTGGAGGTGAAGCTTGAAACCGGCCGAAAAAATCAGATTCGTGTGCACATGAAAGATATCGGACATCCGGTTACAGGCGACAAGAAGTATGGGGCCAAATTGAACCCAATCGGCCAGATGGGGCTTCATGCGCGGGTTTTGGCATTTAAGCATCCGGTTACAGGTAGAACTCTCCGGTTTGATACTCCCATTCCTGCCAAATTTCTGAAAATATTCAGGTCGTTTAAGGGAGAGTAATTTATTCCTTGCAGCATCTGGCTTGTTCGTGCCTTTTGCTGAATCCTTTTCATATACCTCCTATGCAATTGCCGACTGGAAATTCCTCGTTTTTTAGAATCGATTTTTTCCCTAGTTTTGTCGCTCAATTCATTGTGGATGGAAATTTACACGGTCTTTTTACTGGCAATCGGTTTGTCTTTCGATTCATTTGCAGTTTCGGTGTGCAGTGGACTGAACCTTCCGCATATCCGTTTTTTTCAGGCCGCAAAAATTGCGGTATTTTTAGCCTTGTTTCAGGCTTTTATGCCCTTGGTAGGCTGGCTGGTTGGCAACAGCATCAAATCGCTGATCGAACCGGTTGATCATTGGATTGCTTTTGGACTTCTAAGCCTGATCGGAGGAAAAATGATTATTGAAAGCCTGATCCGTTCAGAAACGAGGGAGATCAAAAATCCCTTGCATATCAGGGTAATCCTCATGTTGTCGCTAGCTACAAGCATCGATGCTTTGGCCGTTGGGTTCAGCTTTGCTACTTTACTGGATAAGATATTAATTGCCGTATTAATCATTGGAATAGTAACGTTTGTCGCTTCCATGCTTGGAATTTTATTGGGTAAGAAGACTGGTCCGAAGATCAACCGGTATGCCGAAATAATTGGAGGTCTGATTCTGATACTTATCGGTACAAAAATTCTTATCGAACACTTATTCCTCAATTAGTTGTTCGAATAGAACTCAATCATCAATCCTGAATCAATATAAAAGCCACCTCTGAATTACTTCGGAGGTGGCTTTTTGTATCAACGTTTTGGATTACTTTTTCCGGATATAAATCTGAAGCGGGACCCCTGAAAAGTTAAAGTTCTCACGGATCTTATTTTCGAGATACCGTCGGTAAGCTTCCTTGACATACTGCGGAAGATTGGCGAAAAAAGCAAAGCTCGGTGTTTGACTGGGCAACTGAGTGACATACTTAATCTTCACAAATTTCCCTTTGATGGATGGTGGGGGATAGGATTCAATCGCTTTGAGCATCACATCGTTTAACTCCGAAGTCTTGATTTTCTTGCTTCTGTTTTCGAATACCTCAACAGCCGTTTCGAGAGCTTTCAGGATGCGCTGTTTGGAAAGCGCTGAAATGAAGACAATCGGCACATCAACAAATGGGGCAATCTTTTCTTTGATCTGTTTGGTAAATTCAATGGTACTCGAATTGTCTTTTTCGACCAAATCCCATTTGTTGACCAGGATCACCAGTCCTTTTTTATTGCGGTCAATCAGGTGAAAGATGGAAACATCCTGTGCTTCCATGCCACGTGTTGCGTCAAGTATCAGCAAACAAACATCCGAATCTTCGATGGTCCGCACCGAACGCATGGTTGAATAGAACTCTACATCTTCTTTTACTTTGGTACGTTTGCGCAATCCGGCCGTATCGACCAGGTAAAAGTCGTGACCATATTTATTATACCGGGTATGAATAGCATCGCGTGTTGTTCCGGCAATTTCGGTTACAATGTTACGGTCCTCTCCGGTCAGTGCATTGATGAACGATGATTTTCCAACATTTGGGCGTCCAATTACAGCAAAACGTGGCACACTGTCATCGAGTTGCTCAGGTTCGTCCTGCGGAAACTCTTTCACAATGGCATCGAGCAGTTCGCCTGTGCCACTTCCGGTCATTGACGAAATACAATACAATTCGCCCAGTCCGAGCGAATAAAATTCATTTGAATCAATGATCCGTTTATTGTTATCGACCTTGTTAACAGCTATAAATACCTTTTTGGAAGAACGCCGCAGCACGGCAGCGACTTCTTCGTCCATATCGGTGATGCCATTTTCCACATCAACCACAAACAAAATCACATCAGCCTCGTCGATAGCAAGCATCACCTGTTTGCGGATTTCGCCTTCAAAAATATCTTCTGAATGTAAGGCATATCCACCGGTGTCGATGATTGAAAAGTCGATACCGTTCCAAACACCTTTTCCATACTGACGGTCGCGCGTTACTCCGGCCGATTCGTCAACAATGGCCTTCCGTGATTCGGTAAACCGGTTAAAAAGGGTCGATTTGCCAACGTTTGGCCTTCCTACAATTGCAATAATATTACTCATTTTTTATTGTCTCCTAAAAAGCCTCCCCCCTGCCCCTCCAAAAGAGGGGTGAAAGAAATGCTACTTACAAATTTATATTTATTCATTACAGTCTGCGTACTAAATGGATCTAACGTTCATAACCTCAACGGATTAACTCCCTTCCATTTCGGGGAAGGGTTGGGGATGGGGCTTTTGGCTTTCCCCCTTCGGGGGAACGGGAAGGGGGCTTCTGGGGCTTTGCTTTTTACTCCATATCATACCCAAAACCACCTAGTGCACGGTCTTTGTCGCGCCAGTCTTTGTTCACTTTCACGAACAACTGAAGGAATACTTTCTTCTGAAAGAATTCTTCCATATCCAGACGCGCTTCGGTACCAACCCGTTTAAGCGCCTGTCCCTGATGCCCTATGATGATTCCCTTCTGGCTCTCACGGGCCACATGAATGACGCACATCAGGTTCAATATTTTTTCTTCTTCCTTGAATTGTTCCACTTCCACTTCTACCGAATAGGGAACTTCCTTGTCGTAATACAACAAAATTTTCTCGCGAATGATTTCGCTGACAAAAAAACGTTCATTCCGGTCGGTCATTTCATCTTTCGGGAAAAAGGCCGGGCCTTCGGGAAGTGATTCCAGGATGCGGTCGAATATTTCGGAAACGTTGAATTTTTCAGTCGCAGAAATGGCATAAACATCAGCCAGCGGCAATTTTTTACGCCAGTATTCGTAAAGCGACATTACTTTTTCCTGAGTTGACAGATCGATCTTGTTAATCAGCACAATTACAGCTGCTTCAGAGCTTTTGATACGTTCAATATATTCCTCATTTTTAGCTGGCGATTCAATTACATCAGTCACATACAAAATGATGTCGGCATCAATCAGGGCTGTGTTTACGAACTTCATCATTGTTTCCTGAAGTTTGTAATTCGGCTTCAGGATTCCGGGTGTGTCGGAATAAACAATCTGAAAATCTTCGCCATTCACAATGCCTTTAATGCGATGACGGGTAGTCTGCATTTTTGAGGTAATGATAGACAAACGCTCGCCCACCAATACGTTCATGATGGTCGATTTCCCGACATTGGGATTTCCGATGATGTTTACAAATCCGGATTTATGTGCCATTTATTTCTGTATGAAGGTTTTAAAAAATCTGCGCAAAGGTAATCAATTAAATCGTTTATTGGTGAAAGCCTGAAAGTCAACCTGCTGAATTAACAAATGGATTTAAAGCAGATTTTTCCCCATCTGGTTTATCCGGAAATCAGGAGCAATAATTATGTATTAGGAGGAATGCTGTACCTCCGATTTTTGGTAAAACCTGAAAGAAATCACGATGAAAATATTATTCGTTTACTATTTGGTGGCCATTGTAATTCCTGTTCCGTTGCTGTAGACAGATTAACAGAATTGAAACAGTTCCGTTTCTTAAAAAAAGCAAATGATTATTGGATGGTTGTTCCCGAAAGATTTCCCTGCATGGAGTTTTCTATTCGCTGGTGTCCGTTTCATCGAGCTCCAACAGGGTTTCGTTCAGTTTGATCAGATACCTTCCATAAAGTTTGTTGAATCCCCATCGCAGAAAGAAAAACACAAGAGCAATCAGCGGAATCAGAATGAGCAGGCCAACTCCGGCGATTGTCAGTATTTTGGCTGTCGTGAGGTGAATGATTTCATTACCCGCGGAACCGGCCCTGAATTTGATGCCCAGATAAATTCCGGCTGTAAAATTAACGGTGATGTTGATCAGAAGTATGATTACCGCCAGATAAAACATGCGGCGATAGGTTTTTAGAGTCTCTAAAATTCCGGTTAACAAATCTTTAAGCTGTGTGTCGGAAGAAAAACTTCGTTTTATTCTCAGGTAACGAAGTACAAAAAAGACATAAGTTGTAACGATTAAAACATTCGAAAAAACATCCATGGGTATTAACCAGCCAGGATAATCAATGGGTTCGGTGATTAGAATTTTGGAAGAAAAGAAATTATCCAGAAGAACATAGGCAATAAAAACCAAAAGAGCTGCCATTCCAACCCAAATGTTTCGGTCGATCCGCTCCACCAGTGATTTGGTGCGGTTTTTCAGCAATTCATGAATGGTCTCCTTTCCAAGCCGATGTTTGTCCATCTCCTGAGAAGAATATGTGTCCCACGCCGATTTTAAATCCTTTAATTCCATCTATTCCTCACTATTCATTAACAACTTCAGTTTTTTCTTGATCCGGTTCATTTTTACCCTGACATAATTTTGGGTAATTCCCGTAATTTCAGCAATCTCTTCATATTTTTTATCTTCCAGAAAGAGCAGAATAATCGATTTTTCAATCCCGGTTAACTGGACGACAGCCTTGTTGAGCATTTTAATCTGATCTTCAGTTCTTGTGTCGTAAATTTCTTCAGCCAATTGCAAATTCTCAAACGAAATACCCGATTTGTCGGGCTGCCGCTTGTCTTTTTTAAAACTTGTAATTGCCGTATTCAATGCTACCCGGTACATCCAGGTCGAAAATTTGGATTCATTCCTGAAGGTTGGATAGGATTTCCACAATTGCACTAAAATCTCCTGAAACAAGTCGCGACGGTCTTCTTCCAGATCGCAGTAAATGGAACAAACCTTGTGAATGATTCCCTGATTTTCAGTGATGATGTGTAAAAATTCCTTTTCCAACTTGTGTTTTATTAGTCTGCGAAAGTGAATTCCATTACATTAACTCATTTTCAAAAAACTGATCTCATGAGGAGTCAGAAAACGGTATCTTCCCCGGGGCAAATCTTTCTTCGTCAATCCGGCAAAAACAACGCGGTCGAGTCGTTCAACCTGGTACCCAAGGTGATTGAAAATGCGGCGTACAACCCGGTTTTTTCCTGAATGGATTTCGATACCCACCTGGCGGAGATCTTTCGGATCGATCATTTGAATGTCGTCCGGGATAATAATTCCATCTTCCAGCTCAATGCCTTTTTCAAGCTTTTCAATATCTTCCGGTAAGAAATCCTGATCGAGCTGTACATGATAAACTTTTTTCTTTTCATAACTCGGATGAGTTAGCTTTTTGGCCAGTTCACCATCGTTGGTAAACAGGAGAACGCCGGTAGTCTGCATATCGAGCCTTCCAACCGGATATATCCGCTCCGGACAAGCATTGCTGACCAGTTGCATCACCGTTCGCTCGGCATTGGGGTCTTCGACAGTTGTGACAAATCCACGGGGTTTATTGAGCAGGAGGTAAATTTTTCGTTCCGGATTCAGCCGTTTGCCGTCAAATTGAACATCATCATCGAGCGTAACTTTTCGGCCGAGTTCGGTTACTACTTCGCCGTTTATTGTGACCAAACCTTCGCTGATCAGCTTATCGGCATCACGACGCGAGCAAATACCTGCATTCGAAATGTATTTATTCAGGCGGATCAATCCGTCGCTGGCTGGTTCACCTGCCGGTTGTTCCTTCTTTTTGAGGATAATTTTTTTTCTGGAAATTTCTTTCAACGTTTTTTATTTTCTTATTCCGGACAAAGGTTGCAAAATTTAATGAAAATTCTTTCAATGCCCTTCTTGCCGATAGATTTGAAACTGCTCCCTGATGGTAGCACGGACATCATATTCGTTTGACATGTGGCTTAACAATCCTTTACTGTTGATATACATCATAAAATCATCGGCACTGGAATCGTTCAGACTGGTCAGCATCATTACGAGCTCCTTGGTGTAAAATTGTGAAAGGATTTCCCACTGTTTTTCGGTGATAATGGCCTTTCGGGCTTCCCGTTTTTCCTTTTCACGTTTACTGGTATAGTATTGTAAAAAGCTTACCGGATTGAAAAATGCTGCCAGTACAGGTGGTTTTTTGTTGAAGGCGTCTCCTCTCAGTTGAGGAGCAATGTCTATTTTTTTTGCAGTCGGAACTCCATCCATATTTACTTTCATTTGTTCGCCTGCAACCTTTACTTCAGGAATGGCAAAGCGAATGGGTTTTGCGTACAAAATCAACACGTTCATTTCGTTATAGTTGGCCGGAATGCGAACAGTAGTTTTCGAAAATCCCAACGAAGAGATGGAAAGACTGTCAATATTCAGCATGTCCATGGTAAACCGGCCTTGTTCGTCGGTGGTTACTCCGCCATGAGTCCGGTGGTTCAGTATAAATGCAAAGGGAACTGGTAATTCGTCAGCCAGATTCAGTACCTGTGCTTTCAGTTTGACAGGCATCGGGTCTATATCTTCCTGGTTTTGTGAAAACAGTTGAGAAGATAGAAATAGAAGTAATAGAAGTAAGAAAATGCTTTGTGTGCTATGTTTCATTGGTTTAAAGTGCCATTCAGGCAAAAGTAAAAAAATACAGGTAATTTCAAGCCAAAGCTAACATTCGTTAACTGGTTTTAACATAGGAATACAAATGGATTGAGACAAATAGCCCCATCCCCAACCCTTCCCCAAAAGGGAAGGGAGTAGGTAATCGTGGTTTTTGACACATGCCCAATAAAAAGCATTTTATCAAAATCAGCTAAATTATTATTTTCAGGACATTCATTTTTTACCGTAAAAGAAAGAAAAGGCTGGAATGAAAACTTAGCCGAAGTATTTTACCATTTTTCTGCCGGAATGTTTAATTTAACGGAATTAAATTTTGGAAATTGATTCATTCTAAAAACATCAGTCATGTCAAGATCATCTTCCATAGAATTGAAGAAGCAACTAAGCAGGTTAATAACTGTCATCGTGTTGGCCGGCCTGGCTTATGGCATTTTATACATTCATTCATTGCTGCCCATAATTACCGGCTATCCGGCCAAATATTTGTGCTCGGCAGTTTTTGTTTCGAATCGGCAGCAGGCCGAAGTGGAGGCGTTGGATCTTCATTTTTCGTTCATCAAATACACTAAAAATGTGGTCAACCTTCAGGATTCGAGTGTGACGAGCTCATTTTTATGGGGAGAATCAAAAGCGATTTACCGGAAAGGTTATGGAGCCACCTTAGTTCGTGATATCGATGAAACAGATCTTCGGAAGATTAAATTACCAAAGTTGGCTGCCCCAGCCTACAATCAGGACACGATTGCCTGGCCAATGGGAAATGTGATGCCGGATACAATTACCAACATCGATAAAGTAAGACTTGATGAAATAACCGAAAAACTAATGGACGAGGAAGGCTACAATGGTCATGCTTTCGCATTTATGGTTGTTCATAAAGGAATTCCTGTTGTTGAAAGTTACCAGCCGGCCTTCAATTCAAAAACGCGCTTTCTAAGTTGGTCGATGGCCAAAAGTTTCACCAATTCCCTGGCCGGAATTCTCGTAAAAGATGGAAAACTGGACATCAATCGGCCGACAGACATTCCTGAATGGCAAAATGACGACCGTAAAAACATTACCTTCAACAACCTGATGCAGATGCAAAGCGGTTTGAGTTGGAACGAAGATTACGGAAACCGGTCGGATGTTACAGTGATGCTATACTGTGAAAATGATTTTGCACGGTTTACATTAAATCAGCCACTCGGCTTTCCGGTGGGTAGCAAATGGTATTATTCATCGGGTTCGGTAAATATTGTGAATCACCTGATGCGGAAAGTGATAAACGATGACAACAAGTACTACCAATTTGCTCAATCGCGTCTGTTCAATAAAATTGGAATACCAGATGCTGTTTTCGAACTCGATCCGGCCGGGAACCAGGTAGGTTCATCGTATATCTATGCCACTGCCCGTGACTATGCCCGATATGCCTTGCTAAACCTTCAGGATGGAGTTTTTAACGGTGAACGTATTTTGCCTGAAGGTTGGCTTAAATACAGCACGACACCTGCATCTGACAGTAAAGGAGAATATGGTTCGCTCTTTTGGCTGAACAAATCAAACAAATACCCGTCAGCTCCGGATGATATGTATTCGTGCAATGGACACGACGGTCAGCAAATATTTATGATTCCATCCAAAGAATTAATCGTTGTAATTCTGGGCTATTCACCCAAACCCGATCATGTAATGAATTTTGATGTGCTGTTGGGAGATATTTTGGAGGCTGTTCAATAAAGAAGCTGATTCAAGAAGCAAGAAAAAACCACAGAGAACACGGAGTGAATGCAGAGTAAACAGAGAAAAATAAATCTCTGTTTACTCTGTTCCTTCTCTGCGTTCTCCGTGGTTAAAATCATTCATTTTATTTCAGCTTTTTGATCCGCGCCATTGCTTCCAGCACATTGTCGCGGTCGGCGAAAGCCGAAAAGCGGAAATATCCTTCACCTGAAGGTCCGAAGCCTGAGCCAGGAGTTCCAACCACATTTGCTTCGTTCAGTAATTGATCAAAGAATTCCCATGAGCTGATGCCTCCCGGAGTTTTCACCCATACATAAGGAGCATTTACCCCGCCAAAAACAGTGAATCCGGTTTCTTTCAGGCTTGCGCTGATAATCCGGGCATTTTCGAGGTAATAGGCAATTACTTCTTTCACTTGTTTTTTCCCTTCTTCAGTATAAATAGCAGCAGCTGCTTTCTGCACCGGATAGGAAACTCCGTTGAATTTCGTGGATTGACGGCGGTTCCATAACTGTTTTACCGGAAAAGCGTTTCCATTGCTGTCGTATGCATTCAATTCTTTCGGAACTATGGTATAGGCACAGCGTGTTCCGGTAAACCCAGCAGTTTTAGAAAAACTACGGAATTCGAGGGCCACTTCTTTGGCGCCTTCAATTTCGAAAATCGTACGTGGAATCGAATCGTCGGTAATGAATGCTTCATAAGCTGCGTCATACAGAATGATGCATTTGTTGGCTTTGGCATAATCCACCCATTTCTTCAGCTCTTCTTTGGAAGCAACTGTACCGGTCGGATTGTTCGGATAGCACAAAAAAATCAGGTCAGGACGCTCGATTGGCAGTTCAGGAATAAAACCGTTGGCTTCGTTGCAAGGCAGGTAAATAATTCCGTCGAAATATCCGTTTGACTGACAAACACCTGTTTTTCCTGACATAACGGTCGTATCAGCATATACCGGGTAAACCGGGTCACAGATGGCGATTTTGTTTGATGCGCCAAATATTTCCTGAATGTTTCCGGTATCGCATTTCGAACCATCGGACACAAAAATATCGTCAGCCGAAATGTCAACTCCGCGGTTTTGATAATCGTTCAGAGCGATTGCTTCCCGTAAAAAATCGTATCCTTGCTCCGGACCGTAACCTTTGAAGGTTTCAGTTTTGGCCATGTCTTCAACACCTTCATGGAAAGCCTTAATAATCTCAGGAACCAGAGGCTGGGTGACATCTCCAATACCCATTCGGATGACTTTTTTATCAGGATTGGCCTCAACAAATTCGCGCACTCTTCTTCCAATTTCAGGAAACAAATACCCCGCCTGAAGTTTCAGGTAATTTTCGTTAATCAATGCCATTGTATGTTGTTTTAAAGTGATTTTATGCTAAAAATTCCTTAATAGGAAGGCCCAAAGTTACAAATTTTATTTGTGCATGCTTTTCCACGGCGGAACCGACAAATTAATATTTCATTTTTCAGTTGGCAGCAAGATTATTGTTTTGTTAATTTGGATATGGCAAATGGATTAACTGATCTGAACGAAACATCCAACTAATATGCTGGCCAAATGGATTTAATTTCTGAAATATTAATTCTCGCGGGGGGGGGGATTCTGGCGATTATTCTGTTTACCTCCGTTTTTAAATTCAATACATTCATTTCGCTGTTGACAGTGAGTTTGATGATGGCATTGCTTACTCTACCCACAGCATCCATCGTTCCCGTATTAAAAAAAGGTTTTGGCGGCACCCTCGAATCCATTGGCCTGATCATTATTCTCGGAACCATAATTGGTATTATTCTCGATCAAAGTGGTGCTGCGCTAAGTATTGCCCGGTTTTTCCTGGCCCGAACCGGAGAAAAGAAAGCCCCGGCAGCAATGGCCATCACTGGTTTTATGACCGGTTTGCCCATCTTTTGCGATTCCGGATTTATCGTGCTGAGCGGAATATGCCGTTCCCTTGCCCGGAGTTCAAAAACCGCGATTACGGTTATGGCACCTGTACTGGCCATTTCATTGTACGGAGTTCATTGCCTGGAATTACCGGTAATAAACGATCAAAGAATTGCGAGGGCTCCACTTTAATGAAACCCTCGCAATTCTTTGCTCAAAATATCCTTACATACTCTTTATCTCGTTCACCAGCTTTTGAAGAGAGCTTTTGGCATCACCAAAAAGCATCCGGGTTTTTTCGTTAAAAAACAGGAAGTTTTCAATTCCGGCATAACCCTTACCCATTCCACGTTTCATGATGATAATATTTTTTGCAAGGTGAGCATTGATAATCGGCATCCCGTAAATCGGGCTTCCCGGATCGTCGTAGGCGGCAGGATTTACCACATCATTGGCGCCAATAATGATGGCAACATCCACATTGGGCATGTCGGGATTGATATGATCCATTTCAACCAGTTGCTCGTATTGCACATCAGCTTCGGCCAGTAAAACATTCATGTGACCGGGCATGCGTCCTGCCACCGGATGAATGGCATATCTGACATTGACTCCTTTCGCTTCCAGTATTTCTTCCAGCTCATGCACCATGTGTTGCGCCTGGGCGGCTGCTAATCCGTATCCCGGAATGATGACCACTTTTTGTGAATAGCTTAACAATACGGCCGCATCGCTGAGCTGGATCTCACGAATGGTTCCCTGTTCATGGCTGATGGATGCACCACCACCGCCAAACGCTCCGATAATCACGTTCAACAAGGAACGGTTCATGGCTTTACACATCAGCATGGTCAGGATCATACCGGCCGCTCCAACCAGAATACCTCCGAGGATCATGGCTTCATTGGAATAAATAAACCCGCCCATAGCCGCTGCAATTCCGGTCAATGCATTCAGCAACGAAATTACGACTGGCATATCTGCACCCCCGATTGGCATAACAAATAGTACCCCGTACAATAAAGATAAGATTAATAGAAGGTAAATGCCCCAGGTTAATTCAATTGGCGGTATTCCTGAGAAAACCAGATATGCACCCAGCGCTAAAGTTATGAGCATCAAAGAAATGTTGATGTATTTCATGTATCCGGCAAAAATATCGCCTACTTTTCCATCCAGTTTCCCATAGGCAATCATACTTCCGCTAAAAGCAACCGAACCTATGATGAGCCCCAGCACCGTCACCAGCAGCGAAGTGAAGTCGCCAGCCATGGCTTTGGGAAATTCGAGCAATGCAACTAATGCAGAAGCAGCGCCTCCAGTAGCATTATAAAACGAAACCAACTGAGGCATGGCTGTCATTTTAACACGCATGGCAACAATCCAACCGATTACAGAACCAATGCCAATTGCAGCCAGAATAATCCAGACATTGGTCAGTGGTATTCCATTACCGGCGTGATCTTTATGCAACAAAAGGGTTGTCAGCATGGCCAGTCCCATACCAGCAGCAGCCCAGAGATTTCCACGGCGGGCCGTTTCGGGGTGTGATAAAAGTTTTAAACCCCACACAAATAAAAGTGCGGCAAACAGGTAACTTAATTCAAGTATGCTATCGCCAAGGGTGAATTTCATTCCGTTGACTGTTCCTAAAATTTCATCCATAATTTCCTACTTTTTTTTCTTTTTAAACATTTCAAGCATCCGGTCTGTAACGGCAAAACCACCCACAACATTCAGCGTAGCAAAAATGAGCGCCAGGATACCCAACACCAGGGAAAGAGAAAAGTGGGAGAGGTCGGCATGGCCCACAAGGATGATGCCTCCGATAATAATTACGCCACTGACAGCATTGGCTCCCGACATCAGCGGAGTATGCAAAACGGCCGGCACATGCGAAATCACTTCAATACCCAGAAAAATGGATAATGCGATGATGAAAATGGCTTCTTTATAAGTAAAGAAAAATTGAAATACCTGTTCCATATCTGGTTTTTTTAAGCGTTTGTAATGTGTGATTTTACTCTTTCGTTGTAAATCTCTTTCTGATGGGTGATGCAGGTTCCCTTAACTATATTGTCTTCGAAGTTGAGGTTTAGTCCGCCGTCATCTGCAATAATCAGTTTCAGGAAATTCAGGACATTTTTCCCAAACATACGGCTGGCATCCAATGGCATTTGGGAAGGATAGTTGGACTGGCCGATAATGGTTACATCCTTGTAAACGACAACTTCATTGTCCTTTGTCAGTTCACAGTTTCCTCCGGTTGAAGCAGCCAAATCAATAATTATACTTCCGGGTTTCATATGGTCTATCGCTTCTTTGGGTAAAAGCAAAGGTGCTTTTCGTCCGGGGATTTGTGCGGTACAGATGACCACATTTGATTTGGCAGCGTGGTCGTTGATGGCCTGCTGTTGTTTCTTTTTAAACTCTTCAGTTTGTTCGATGGCGTATCCACCGGCCGATTTGTCTTCCGAGGCTCCTTCCACTTCAACAAATTTAGCACCGAGGCTCATGACTTCTTCTTTTGCAGCCGACCGCACATCAAAGGCCTGAACCTGTGCTCCCAGTCGTCGGGCTGTGGCGATGGCCTGCAAACCGGCAACGCCAGCTCCCAGAATTAAGACATTGGCCGGACGAATTGTTCCGGCAGCTGTCATAAACATCGGAAAAAAAGTGGGTAGCCTTAAAGCTGCTTCAAGTACGGCCTTGTGTCCGGATACGGTTGCCATTGACGAAAGAATGTCCATCGCCTGGGCGCGTGATGTTCTGGGAATTGAATCAAGGCTGAACGTGGTAATCCCTTTATCAAGAAATTGTTTAACAAGCGCTGTGTCCATCAAAGGATTAAATGCGCTGATCCATACCTGTCCGTCTTTGATTTTATCCACATCACCTTTGTCCGGATGTTGTATCTGCAGGAGTACATCTGCTTTTTCAAAAACTGTTTTTCGGGAAACAACTTTAGCTCCTACTTCAGTGTACATCTGGTCAGAAGTAAAAGCCTTCTCTCCTGCATGTTCTTCGACCAGAACTTTAACTTTCAGGTCAATCAGAACTTTTACATTCTCAGGGAGTAAGGTCACACGTGTTTCGTCACCGTGTTCTTTTAATAATCCAAGAATCATAATTTTTGGTTTTTTTTGTATTCAACTCCAATAGCAACAATTCTTTACATGAATTGTTGCTGATATCAAGGATAAGTCGAAACGGCTATAAAATATCAGATCTTGAAACAGCAACCATTAAACGGGCGATAACGCATGAAAATATTCGGTCTATTGAAAAAATAGAGACTATACCGTATAGCGCAAAACACGATTCAAAGCTTTACTTCCTGTTTAGTTTCTATTGCCGTGGAATCAATTTTACAGACATGGCATACCTGAAACCTGAAAGCCTACAATCCGGAAGGATAGTTTATACCAGGGCCAAAACCCGGAACCGAAAAGTATTTACCATTGAGATAATGAAGCCGGTGCGAGAAATCATAGACTATTTTGACTGCCACCCATTTAAAAGCAAGTATCTGCTACCTATTTTAGATGATATCCGATTCATCACCGACCAGCAGAAAAAGACCAGGATACAAACGATGCTGAAGAAGGTGAATGGAGATCTGAAGGATCTGGGAACTGAAGCCAAAATAAAAACACCGATTACAACTTATGTTGCCCGGCATAGCTGGGCAACCATTATGAGAAATAAAGGAGCTTCTGACGCCGTGATCTCTGAAGGATTAGGACACGAGGACGAAAAAACAACAAAGATTTATCTTGAGGGTTTTGAAAACAGTGTACTGGATGAAGCAAACAGGAAGTTGTTGGAATAAATAACAAATTTGTTATTATTTTATTTGTATTTTATAACGAAATCGTTATTTTTGAATCGTAAAACATTAGTTCATTATGAAGTTTTCAGAACTGTACAAGATCCTTGAAAAAGACGGTTGGCAGATAGAGCGGACAAAGAAACACCACATCTACACCCACCCAACGAAGCAAGGAAAAATCCCCGTAGGGAAACACTCTTCAGAAGAAGTAAGAACAGGTACTTTAAATGCAATATTGAAACTGGCAGGGCTTAAATAAAAGACACATGAAAAAGATTTTAGTAATTATCGAAAAAGGAACCGACGGACAATTCAGCGCCTATTCCCCCGAAACCAAAAGCGCTGTTTTAAATGGTCAAGGCAATACTGTAGATGAAGCTATTGCCGACATGAAAGAATCGATGCAGGAAGTGATTGAATCGTATCAGGAAACTGAAGGAAAGATTCCGGACGAATTGCAAGGGCCGGTTGAGTTCGAATATAAATACGATGTGCCCAGCGTATTTAATCATTTCGACGAAATTAACCTGACCACATTTTCGCGTAAAATTGGAGTTAATCCATCGCTTTTACGGCAATATAAAAACGGACTGGCATTTGCCTCAAAAAAACAGGCCGAAAAAATTAAAAACGGATTACAGGAACTTGGCCGGCAATTAAGTTCTGCACAACTCTAAAACAGACCACATGCCTAATATCTTTGAATATTTTGGAATAGTGATTTTGTTTTATTCTGATGAACATGAGCCTATTCATGTTCATGCTGTTTATGGAGACGCTACTATGAAAGTGTCGTTTTTCATTCGTGAAGGTAAAATATACCGGGTGACTTATGCCGAAATAAAGGGCAAATTTCCACCGGCAAAGTTGAAAGAGCTAAAGAAATTTAGAAGATTGCTTTGCTCTAAAATTATTGTTTGATAATCTGACGGAAATTGAAAAAAGAAATGATGCTGTTACGAATATTTGTGATGAAATAAGGTCTGACCGTTGTCCGAAAAAATGCGAGAATAAAATTCATCAACAACTTACTGAGATTTTATCCTTTTCCTACTCAACAGAGCATTATGATAACAGTAAAATATTTTTCAATGATGAAAACGCAGGAGAAAACCTTGAACAAAAAAAAATAGTAGAGAAAAGAATCAGGAAGCCAAATAACTTAATACCAACTAAATCTATTAAAATTCGTCGTAGAATAAAATGTCCAATTTGTGGATTAAAGCCCCTTGAAGAATCAAAAAAAACAACCCAAAAAATATCATTAGATTTAAAATTTACCCAGAAAACAGTTGTAAAAGAAATAAGAAAGTACTGGGCGAATCGAAGTTATTGTAAGCATTGCGAAAAGGATTTTAATCCTCCTTATTTTAATGTTCATGGGGATCCTGGGTTGTATGGAAGAAACATTAAAATTTGGGTTTGTTATCTAAGAATTGCTATTAGAAATCCATATTCTTTAATAACGAAAATAACTTCTGATTTATTTAAAATAAACTTATCACCTGCTGTGATTTTACGATTTATTGAGGAAGTAGGATCTTATTATTTGAAAACAGAAAATATTCTAATTACAAATTTGCTTAAAAGTAAATTTATACATATCGATGAGACAACAATAAATATTAAAGGACAAAATCAATATGTTTGGGTATTAAGGAATGATGATTCAGTCTATTTAGAACTTACTGAGACGAGGGAAAATGAATTTATTAAAAAATTATATCGGCATAATTATTACAAATTTTTATACCGGATATGATAATGTAAACTGCATAAAACAAAGATGTTGTGTTCACTTGATAAGGGAAATTAACAATGCTTTGTGGCAAAATCCATTTGATAAAGAGTTCCAATTATTTGTCGAGTCATTGAGAGATTTATTATTGCCAATAATGAAAACAATTCAGAAATATGGATTGAAGAAAAGAAATTTAAATAAGCACAAGAAGGAAGTAGAAGTATATTATAGAACTTGGATATTCAATAGGGATTATAATTCATTACTTTGCCTTAATTATCAAAGAAGATTACAAAAAAATAAAGAAGAATTATTTACTTTCTTAAATCACGATGATATTTTATGGCACAATAATCCTGCGGAAATAATTGTGAAACATTTAAAACTACAAGGCGATATTTCAAAATCATACAGCGCAGCCATAACTATCCATTATTTAAGGTTACTTAGTATTATGCAAACTTGCCGATTTCAAAACAAATCGTTTTTTCATTTTTTGTTATCTGGCAAGCAAGATATAAATGATTTTCGTAATGCTGATAAAACTTTAATCAACAAGAGACCATACAATAATGAATTTGACATTAATTTATTTCACTAAAATATTGTAAGTTAGCAGTAAAATATTTAACATACATGAGCAATATTAAATTATTTGAGAGCAAACAGATTAGAACCGTTTGGAATGAAAAAGACGGAAAATGGTATTTCGTTGTAGCAGATGTTATACAGGTGTTGACCGACACACCCAACCCTAGCGATTATATCAAGAAAATGCGTAAGCGTGACGAGGAACTCTCCAAAGGGTGGGGACAATTTGTCACCCCCCTTTCGGTCGATACTATTGGCGGTAAACAAAAGCTGAATTGTGCCAGTGCTAAAGGACTTTTGCGCATTATACAATCCATTCCATCACCGAAAGCAGAGCCTTTTAAACTTTGGTTAGCACAAGTGGGTTCAGACCGATTAGATGAGATTGAAAACCCCGAATTGGCTACGCAGCGAACGAGAGAACTTTATAAACTTAAAGGCTATCCTGACGACTGGATAGAAAAGCGAATGCGAAGCATTGCTATTCGCGAGGAGTTGACAGAAGAATGGAAAAACAGAGGTGTAAAGGAACAAATAGAATATTCCATACTCACAGCAGAGATTTCAAAAGCAACTTTCGGCTTGACACCTTCTGAGTATAAAAAAGTCAAAGGCCTGAAAAGCCAAAATCTGCGTGATCACATGACCGACCTTGAATTAATTTTTTCAATGCTTGGAGAGGCTTCGACAACTGAAATTGTAAAGACACAGAATCCAAAAGGATTTATTCAAAATAAAAAGGCAGCTAAACAAGGTGGTGCCGTTGCTGGTAACGCTAGGCGAGAACTTGAAAGTAGGACAGGGAAAAAAGTAGTATCCACCGATAATTACTTACCAGAAGCAAAGAAAAACAAAGAACTTAAAAAAGGTAAGGAAGAAAAATAGACAAGATTTCAAAAGAGCTTAGACCCAATCCGACACAAAACCGAGATTTAACAATTGCAGCAAAACCCAATACGGACAATTGTTGCAGGACTCGAAAGACTCGAACGCCAGCCTGTAACAGCAAAATACCCGGCAAGTCGGGTTGCGGTGCTTCGTTGACATGAAATTAGTAATTCGAAAAGCAACTCTTCGAAGGAAGGTTATCTGTTTACTCCCGCCCTGCGTGTATTTGCGGAACGTTACAGGCAAGCGTAAAAGGCACCCTACAACTTGACGATGTTGACAAAAAAATAAATGTTTTTGAAACCAACTATAAAGTGGAATAATACGACACAAAAACCACTCTGAGTGTTTTCAAAATATTTCGACAATATTTCAAATTGATTTATCATGCTGATAAATAATGAGATACTAAATGACTTTATTATTTGCCACTACAAAGCTTATAGAAAAAGCAAGCACCAAACTGGAATTATTTCAGACTACCAATCACTTTACAATCAACTAAAACAAAAGGGAAAAGAAAATTTCGAAAGAACTATTACAAAAAACAATAATCTTACCGTCTACCACCAAAATTGTGGCAACAATACTCCCGAAGAAGGCATCTTATTAAATTTCAAATTTGCCAATGCAAATATTGACATAACTTTAGATGGAATTGAATTTACAGGCAAGAAAAACATCACGCCAATTTTCATCACTCCATTTGAAAAAGTTACGACCATCGATAAGCTATTTATTTTTCTGCAAGCGACACTCATTCAAACTGAGTTTAATCTCAAGACAGTGAACTGTAAAGTGATTCATGGAAAGAATATCCAAGCAACGCAATTCAAATTATCATCAACCGCAAAAAACAGCAAAAAAATTATCGTTGAGCTGAACAAAATACTATTATCTTCAAATGAACCTGCTCTTTTTTTAAATAGGCATTGTGACATTTGTGAATTTTGTGTCTCATGTAAAGAAAAGGCGAATGCCGATGGTAACATAAGTTTACTTGATAAGGCAACATCCAAAGCTATAGAAAAATATAAAAAGAAAGGAATCTTCACTATTCAACAACTTTCCTACATTCCTTATATCCGCAAGAGAGTTATTAACAAACCATCATAAAACATTGTGTAAGAGTATTTTACACAATGTTTTGAATGTTGAAAATGATCACCTAATTTAGTGCTACATAACAAAGTAGGACGATAACTTTTTCGACATGAAAATACAAATAAAATCAGCATCACTAAGCCCATTTGCAGGAATTTCTTTCTTTGAAAAGTGCTTTAACACATCAGGGCTGCAACAACTAATTGACAATGAGCTTGGCAGCAGGGTTGCAACGATAGGCTATTCCTATAGCGATATCATAAAAAATTATTGGGCCATTTTCTTTGCTGGCGGCGATTGCGCTGAAGATATTCAAGCCAACCTCGGCAAACACCTCAAAAGCATGCCTGGCAATGCGGTGCCAAGCGCCGATACACTTTTGCGGGGACTGAAAGAACTTGCCACCCAAAACACAAAATACACCTCGGCCTCTAAAATATTGTACGATTTCAACATAAATAGAAATCTTAACGGACTGAATATAAAATCGTTGCTTTTAACGGGGCAATTGGAGAGCGGCCAGCAATACGACCTTGATTATGACAATCAAATTATAGCGGCCGAAAAATACGACACCAAACGGACGTACAAGAAAAACACGGGTTATTTCCCCGGAATTGCCACCATTGGCAATAAGGTAGTTTACATTGAAAACCGCGATGGCAATGCCAATGTAAAATTTGAGCAGGCCGCTACGCTGACAAGGATGTACAAATTATTGCAAGACAATAAGGTAGCAGTAAATCGTTCGCGTATGGACGCAGGCTCTTACGCGAAAGAAATCATTGATGTGGTTGCCGCCAACAGCAAATTGTTCTACATCCGCTCTAATAAATCGGCAGAAATGTACGGACAAATCAGTCGGGTCACTGAATGGGAAACAGTAGAAATCAATTACATCAAGTACGAAGTGGCCTCCATCCCATTTGCACAATTTTATCAGGACAGGAACTACCGCCAGGTAATAATGCGGGAAAAAAGCGGCACACAGCAAGCCGATTTGTTCACGGGCGATAATTAAACTACCGCACCATACTCACCAATGACTGGCAAAGCTCTGAAAAAGAGGTGATTGAATACCATAATCAGCGAGGTGGCAGCGAAAAAACATTTGATGTGATGAACAATGATTTTGGGTGGGGGCATTTACCATGTTCGTTCATGAATGAGAACACGGTTTTCATGATACTGATGGCTATGGCCAAAAACTTTTACAACTATTTTGTCGAAAAGGTGTCGAAAGTTTTTGATGACATAAAGCCGACTACAAGGCTTAAAGGCTTTATATTCAGGTTTATATCCGTAGTTGGCAAATGGACATTCTCGGGCAGGCAATGGATACTCAAATTGTTTACCGATAGGCCATACGAAAAACTGCTACTCTGAGATGCACTATTTCTAACTGTTTTAAGAGGAACAAAGGGATAGTTATGCCTGAAAAGTTCACAAATAAAGTATATTATAGCATTGTTTTTCAATTGTTTGCGTTTTATTTCCAGAAAAATATAACTAAACCGTTCCGGCGGGAAATTAAATACTGTCGAAAAGAACCAGAATAGATTTGTATGACAAGTCAATTTTTGTAAATCCGAACATAAATCTGTCCGGAATTTTCATCAATAAAGGCTGAAAGTTTAAAAATAGCAAAATATTATCCCGCATTTTTTTTCTTTGCGGATTTAAGGACATATATAAACCAAGAAGACGAAAAAAACGAGCTAAAGAATTAATAATCGCTCATAATATTGAATTACAGGCATTAGCAATTAGAACAGATAAAATTTATGTGCAATAATTACCGGAACTATCAAGAAAATCCATCGGGCTATTCTTAGGAATTGGGACATAATAACATTTACAATATAGTTTGTTTGTTTGTTTTAAAAAGTTACTTTTGCAAGTATGGAATCATCCTTACAAAAGTTACATCAAGAGCGATATAAAAAAACATTGCCCTTGCTTTCCGAAAAAGAT
>JAUXUF010000187.1 GCA_030684645.1 Bacteroidota bacterium
GTCTTTTTCAACTGTTTATTTTCTTTTGAACGCTGTATCGATTTCGATTTCCAATCTATTGATTCCATATTGTTCTTTTATTCAAAGATACAAAATAAGAACGAAAATAAGATCAAATATATTGACATTTTTTACACCCCATCTTACAGGATATGCAGGTATAGAAATAAAAAAGGGCGATAGTATCTTATTTAAATATTCCTCCGTTGGTGGAGGCATTGAACCATTGGAATATCAATGGCAGCCCAGAACCGGCTTGTCAAATCCTGACAGTTTAGTAACTTGGTGTAAACCTAATTCTACAACCCAATATGATATAATCGTAACTGATTCCTGTGGATGTGTTTCTTATCCAAATACGGTATATTATATCATGGTACTTCCAACAGGACTCAATGAGGTAAAAAATGACAAGGATAATTTATTAAATATCAGGCAGAACGGGAAGTTGATATATTTCAATAATCCATATAAACAAGAAGCTCACATTACCTTATATTCAATAAATGGTGAGGCAAAATATAATCTTACTATTACTGAAGATCATTTCAAAATAGGTAATTTATTGAAGATAAAGGGTATATGCATCGCAAAAATATCAGTAGGAGAACTTACTGGTAGTAGTAAATTTATAAATCTATAAATATGAAAATCATTAAAACAATAGTCGTTATTCTTTTTATATTTCAGTCAACATGCTCATTTGCACAGGATGTTTCATTTTACATCCAAATAGAAGATCCGGAAATTATACCTGAAGTTACGAAAGACGAAAATTCAGATGTGTTAAAAGTTAAAGCAAAAAAAGCCGATTTGAATATTCTTTACAACAAGTATAAAATCAAGGAATTTGAAAAAGCCTTCCCTACAGCCATAACGCCAAGTTTGAAAAACGTTTATCGTTTAAAATGTAATGATGAAAAACTTGTGAAAGAATTAAAAGAGAACTACAAAGACAAAATTCCTCGTTTATCATATGTTGGAGAACCAATGCTAACTTATGAACCAAATGATTATGGACTTGCGGCAAGACAATCTTATCTCGATTTAATAAATGTAAAACCTGCATGGGATATAGTTTTAGGCCTCCCAAAAATTGACATTGCTATCAGTGACACTAATTTTGATTTAAACCACGAAGATTTGAATATGACACTTTTTAGTGGAAGTAACAGCGGAAGTTATTACCATGGAACGTTTGTAGCGGGTTTGGTAGGCGCAGTTACCGATAATAATGTTGGGATAGCATCAGTTGGATTTGATACTCACCTTGTAGTTACCTCAAACTATTCAGATGATAATGAAGTTTTGCTGCTTGCCCAAGCCGGATACCGCGTTATAAATTGTAGTTGGGAGACTCACTGCACTTTCGATTCTATACGCAATGATTTGTACAATGAAATAAGAAATGATTGGAATGCAATAGTTGTTTTTGGAGCAGGCAATGCGGACTGGAGACATTGTGGGAATAATAATCCAGCCTACCCTGGTGCTTATAGTTCTAATATTGCAGTAACTTCAGTTGGTCATATTTTTAATGTAGGAACACAGGGTTCACCGTCAAATAATTGGAAGGACGTTCATGAAGAAGTAATTGGCGATTCATTGTCTGCCCATAAACACCACCCTACTATTGATATTTGTGCTCCGGGCTATAATGTTACTTCTACAGATTTCTCAGGGTCAGGAGGATTGAATAGTGGAAATTATGGAAATGGCTGGGGAACATCATTTGCGGCACCACAAGTTTCGGCAACTGTCGGCCTAATATTATCAATTAATCCCTGCCTATCAGCAAATGAAGCTGTTAATATTTTACTCAACACTACTGACAACTCCATATATAGCATAACTGAAAATGCGCCCTATATTGGCAGATTAGGAACTGGTAGACTAGATGTAACGGCGGCTGTGACTGCGGCAGCCGAATCTGCAACAACTTATCTGCAAAATCAAACTCTCTCTGGAAACCAGAGTATCGAGTCTAATTTTGCAATCCATGCAATTGGTAATGTCACAGTTTCCTCAGATGCTAACATCAATTTAACAACACGAAAGGAAGTTGTTTTGAATGGTCCATTCGTAGTGACAACTGGAGCCACCTTTAGTACTAATGTAGATGTTAATAATGTCATTAGTTGTAATTGAAGTAACCAGATCAAGGATTCCATCATTCAAAAGAGATGGAGTCCTTGGTTACTAAAAATACAACATAAACGGAAAAAGGAAACAAACGGTAACTATTGACGGTAACAGTTTTGTTCCGGGAATGTACTTCTATGCACTTGTTATTGATGGCAAGGAAGTAGATACGAAACGAATGATTTTGACAAAATAGATTAAAAAGACTTATAAAGAGACGATTATGAAATATCTAATATTTTTACTGCTATGCAGTATTACAATGCAGGGGTTCCCTAAAAAAGTTTCCAAGGAAAAAGCAAAAAAAGTGGCAGAGAACTGGGGAGCTATGTCAATGAACCTGTCAAAAGATGATATAGAAAAAGAGCTTTGTTTTATAAGTAAAGATGATACAAGTTTATTTGTTTTTAATTTTAAAAATGGTGGATTTGTAATTGTACCTACGGATGATCATACCTGCCCAATTTTGGCATATTCAATTGAAAACCATATTGATTTAGACAATATAAATCCAATGCTCCACGACTGGCTTGCGTATTATTCAGATATGGTAAAGTTTAACAAAAAGGAGCCGCAAGACAAAAAGGATAAAGATAAATGGCAAGAAATAGAAGAAGGGATTTCGTTAAAAAGTGTTCAAGCCTCTGTTCCTTCCCTCTTTGAAACAACAAATTCGTCAAGATGGGCATACTGGAGGCCGTATTTCAATCAGGCACCTCAAGCGCAATCTCAATTTTATGAGGGATATAATAGTTGTGTACCAGGAGGAATTGCACGAATAATGAAATATTTCAAGTATCCTTTAATCGGAACAGGAATAGGTAGTGAATATAATAATGGTAGTTATTTCACCCAGAATATTAATTGTTTCTTTAATTATGATCAGATGCCATTTAGATTGACCTATTGCGGTAACGGTACAAATAATTGTAATGATGGTTCTTTCAACATAATACCCGGAGTCACTCAGGCTCAAATCGACGAGGTTGGAAAAATTCAATATATGGCAGGATTAGCAGTTGAAATGAACTGGATAGGAATGGGAGATACCACCACCACCACAGGAACATATGGATTTACTGATGAATGGGCTACAGATATGGCCGATCACTTTTATTACACCACACCCACCAGTTCTGATCATTGGACCTCAGGAGAAATAACATACGATCCATCAGGTTTTAAAAGTGGTCTAAGAAGCAGCTTAAATGGCGGTTATCCTGTACTTTTCAGATATGATACCTCATCCGGCGGAGGCGGCCATTTGATTGTAATTGACGGATATGAAAATGACAATTATTTTCATTTTTCGATGGGTTTTGGTGGTGCACAGGATGCCTATTACTATTTATTCAGCAGCGATAATGATGGTGTTCATTTGCCACGGCCACATATTAATTTATGGGGTCTTGATGCCTGTTTGAACATTCATCCAAATTGTCCACCCAGCCAAAATCTAACTGTAACCAATAAAACTGTTTCAAATGGTAGTGGTGAGCTCATTCAATCCGGAAATGATTTATTGATGGATCATGTTACCATTCAGTCTGGAGGCCATGCTGTTCTTCGGGCAAATCATGCGATTGTCATTTCGAGCGATTTTGAAGTGGCGCTTGGGGGCGAAATATTGATGGTTTGTAAGCCATGTACCAATTAATGCAGATATCATGAAAAAAACAATCATTTTAACTCTCTTAATGGCACTTATACTACCGTCGTTTGGGCAAAATGTTTCTATTTTGGATGCTTCGCTTAAGTGGAATATTGGAACCCATTTCCAGTTTGATGGGCCAATTCACCCTTACGACTTTTGGACAACCTCTTTCCTTCATGTTGAAGGCGATACACTGATGAACGAAAAACACTACAAAAAACTGGTAAGCTGTGCCGATTCGCTTTGCGGCAAAAAAAGCCTGAAATCATACATCCGTGAAGAAGCGAGTAGGGTATATCTGGCCAATAAAACAGAAGAGCTTATTCAGTTTGATTTCAACTTACAGCAGGGCGATACCATGATTATGGATTTTTTGCAAAGTGTTAATAGAGATCTACGAATCTATATCAGGGTTGATTCGGTAAAATCAATTGTATTACGGGATCAAAAAGGGAGAATTGCCCAGTATGTAACGGTATTTGATTATTACAAAAGCAGATTGGGTGTTTATTCAATAAATGATGTTTTTGTAGAAGGAATTGGATCGCTTAAATTTGGTTTGGAATATCCTATAACGTTATTTATCACAGCAGAACATACGAGATCGCCAACTTTGCTTTGTTTCTATTCGGGCGACAATATAAACTATTCCAACCCGGAAATCAACAACTGCTATTTAAGTACCGAGGTTCAGCAATTACTAAAACAACCCGTATTGATCCAGGTATTAACCAGTAACCGTGGAATATTGGAAATACAATTAATTGAGGCAAAAGCAGGTAAATTATTTGTTTTTGACATCAATGGGAAACTAATTTCAGGGCAAGCCGTCAATCAGTCCGGGAGCCAATTCTGTCTCCCTTCATCCGGTGTTTACCTCTACCGTTTTGAATCGGACAAAGGTGAAGTGCAAACCGGAAAGGTAATGTTGAAATAGCTCAATATGCAATCGGGCTAAATTCCCTTATAAGTTAAAAGTTCTGCATTTATCGCAGGACTTTTTCTATTTTTGGGAATCAAATCCGGAACTGTATGCTCAAAGGATATTTTTTTTTGTTATTTATTAGTCCGCTCCTCTCCTTTTCACAGCTTGCATCAGGAGTTGAAAAGGAAACGCTGGTCTGGATAATCATTGTGCTGATCATTCTTTTATTGGCAGTTCTTGGCTATGAAATTCAGAGATTCCTTCGTAAAAAAAAATCAAAAGGCCTTTTCAGCTATTTCAGGAATGTAAAACTCGATGTAATTCTGGAAAAAGACCGGCTTTTCCGTCCGCAGGTATTGATCCTAACCATCCGGAACATTGGGAAAAACGAGGCAGACATTGATGCTCCGGTCCTGGAATTCAGGAAAATATGGACCACACGAAAATTTAAGCTGAACGGAAAAAATGGAAATCAAATATATCCGATGTATATTGGTCCTGATAAAATGCACCAGTTAAATATCGAAACTTCAAGCTTTCACCAGTATGACCGGGAAATTAAATCGTACTATTGGGCCCGGATTTTAGTTTCGGATGTCGAAGGCCGCAAATGGAAATCGAACAAGGTAAAACTCCGGAAAAGTTTGGTAACCTAAAGGCAAGTATAAAGGCAAAAACATAAATCCAGATGAGAGATTGGAAATTTAATGGCGTTGATTTTTCGACCTATCCTTATTACGGAGGTGACGATCTGGGTGTTAGCTATTCGAAAGAACAAACCAATATAAGGATATGGGCGCCGACTGCCATTCAGGTTGAGTTGCGCATTTACCGGCAAAGTATCGGTGGTTCTGCCATCCGAATCGATCAGTTTGAAAAGGCAGAAAACGGAACCTGGATATTTAAACTTCAAGGCGATTTAAACGGATATTTTTATACCATTAAGGTAAACGATGGGGACTGGCTGAACGAAACACCCGGGGTGGATGCACGTGCTGTCGGAGTAAACGGGCATCGCGGATTGATTTTTGATCCCGAACAAACCAATCCTGGAGGTTGGGTAAACGATCAGCGAATAAAATTCGATCATGTCACCGATGCCATTATCTACGAGTTGCACGTCCGCGATTTTTCCATAGCTCCTTCATCCGGAATGAAAAATAAAGGAAAATACCTGGCCTTTACTGAATCCGGCACACGTTCTCCTCAAGGATTAAAAACAGGAATCGATCATCTAAAAGAACTTGGTATCACTCATGTTCATCTTTTGCCTGTTGCTGATTTCCTGACCGTTGACGAATCAGCGCCCGATAAGTCGTATAATTGGGGGTACGATCCGCTCAATTTCGACGCTCCCGAAGGCAGTTATTCAAGCAATCCAAATACCATTTCACGGATTCTTGAGCTGAAAATGCTGGTCCAATCGCTTCATCAGGCCGGAATCGGTGTTATCCTCGATGTGGTTTACAATCATACAGCTTATACCCGCCGTTCATACTTTAACCAGACTGTCCCCGGATATTATTACCGTCAGAAACCAAACGGCACTTTTTCGAACGCGAGCGGGTGCGGCAACGAAATTGCCACCGAGCGGAACATGGTCCGTAAATTCATCATTGATTCACTGCACTATTGGGCAACAGAATTTCATCTGGATGGATTCCGCTTCGACCTGATGGGAATCTATGACCTGGATACCATGAACCAGATCAGGGCGATGATCGATACCATTTCACCCTCAATAATATTGTACGGTGAAGGCTGGACTGCCGATAAAAGTCCGATGAATGAAACCTGGCGGGCAGTCAAAACAAATGTGTCCCGGTTATTTCGTATTGCTGTCTTTAATGACGATTTCCGTGACGGCATTAAAGGGAACGATCTTTTTGCCCAAGGCAAAGGATTCGTTAGCGGACAGATCATTCAGGAAGAAAACATCAAATTCGGGATTACCGCAGCCTGTTTCCATCCTCAGATTGAATACAGTTATGTTGAGCATTCAAAGTCGCCCTGGGCTTCTGAACCCTGGCAATGCATCAACTATGCTTCGTGTCACGATAATCTCACCCTGTACGATAAACTGAGTTCAAGCTGTTGTCCAAAGGCCAGCGAAGAAGAACTTATCCGCATGGTCATGATGGCCGGCGCCTTGGTACTGACCTCGCAGGGGATTCCCTTTCTTCATGCAGGAGTTGAAATGGCCCGTACCAAGTTGGGCGACCACAACTCGTACAAGTCGCCCGACCGGATTAATCAGATCGATTGGACCAGAAAAGGCACTTACAACCAGATATTCCGGTATTATCAGGCATTGATCGGGTTGCGTAAAACACATCCTGCTTTCCGCATGAATTGGGCCGGACAGATTCGCAAACACCTTATTTTTTCTACTGAATATCAGCCTGGGGTGGCATCTTATGCTTTGGTCAATCATGCCAATGGCGATGAGTGGAAGACTATTTTGCTGGTTTTTAACGGGAACCGCCATGAAATTACATTTAAACTACAACCTCATATCTATTGGAGAGTAGTTGCCCGGGACACTTCTATTAATCCGGACAGCACCGATTATATATCTGGAACCGAGATTAAGGTTTCGGGAATTTCCATGTTAATGCTGGTTGAAGATTATTTTATCCATCCAATGCAATTTTCAGAAGAATAAAGTGAATCAGTAAACAGCCAGCAACAGGTCGATGTCTTTATACGGAAGGTTAAATTTTTCAGCGAGAGTCGAATTGGTTAAAATCCCATTGTAAACGCAAACGCCTTTCCGAAAACTCTTTGAATTTTTTATGTAGTTATCGATTCCGCCTATTTCGCCTATGGCAATCAGAATTGGAATCAGAACGTTGCTTAGTGCAATGGAAGCTGTACGCGCCACAATAGCGGGAAGATTTGGCACACAATAATGGACTACTCCATGTTCGACAAACGAAGGGTTGTTCAGGTCGGTACATCGCGAAGTTTCAAAACAGCCACCCTGACTTACATTTAAATCAATAATGACCGATCCGGGCTTCATTTTTTTCACCATATCTTCTGTAACCCGGAATGAAGGCGGACTTCCAACCGACATAGCTCCCAGCACAGCATCAGCCGATTTGAGCGCTTTTTTCATAACTTTGGGATAAAAAACAGAAGTGAAAATACGTTGGGGAAGCTTCACTTCCAGTTTACGGAGCGAGCTGATATTATCATCGAAAACCTTTACAATGGCCCCCATCCCAAGAGCAGCCCGTGCCGCATATTCAGCAGCTGTTCCAGAACCCAGAATCACCAGTTCGGCAGGCGAAATTCCGGTTACACTCCCGAGAAATACTCCTTTCCCATCGCGCGATTTACTCATGTATTCATTGATCAGAAATATTGAGGCACTTCCCGAGATTTGGCTCATCAGTTGAACCACTGGTTTGCTTCCATCTTCATCTTCCAGGTACTCATAAGCGATATTGGTTACCTTCTTTTGAATCAGTTTGCCAATTGTATCCAAACAATGGGCGTTAATCTGAAGGTTCGAAATCAATGCCTGATGACCTTTCAGCATATCTATTTCGGACTCATCGAAAGGAGAAACCCGCAGCACCACATCACACTCGAATATTTCCTTGCGGTCATTCATGACCAAAGCGCCTGCAGTACGATATTCTTCATCGGTATAGCTCGCAGCTTTACCTGCATCCTTTTCAATCAAAATTTCATGCCCGTAAGAAACCAGCAATTCAACCGCCTGGGGGGTCAATGGAACCCGGTACTCTACCTTCTCTTTATCCGACGGGATTCCAATTCTGATTTTCTTGCTTTTTCGGCGTACTTCCAGCATTTCCTCTTTAGGCAACATAAAGGTTGAGGAGGAGGCCGAATGTTCAGTTAATCTGTCCTTTTCAGTCATGGTTGGGATATATTATACATTAAGAATATTTTTGAGATAATCGGAAGACTGAAGACTGAAGACTGAAGACTGAAGACCGAAGTCCGAAGTCCGAAGTCCGGAGTCCGGAGTCTGAAGGACAGAGACAGCTGCAGGAGAATGTTGATCTTATTCATTTAATCTTATCTTTAATTTCTTTTGTGAGAATATTTTCAATATTCCCAGAGCGGTTCGGTCTTCCGACTTCCGTCTGCGGACTTCCAACTTTTTATACGGACTTCCATCCAAATATTTACATTTTTCTTGCTTCGATCAGCCGTTTGCCATGATCTGCTTCCTTTATCCTGACTTCTACGAATTCTGATGGCAAAAGCGACTCAATCATTTCGGGCCATTCGATAAAACAATAATTTCCACTGTAAAGATAATCTTCATAACCCAGATCATACGCTTCTTCCAGTTTTTTAATCCGGTAAAAGTCAAAATGATAAATAACCGATTCATTGATTGTGCTATATTCATTGATCAGGGCAAATGTGGGGCTGGTTACATAATCCTGTGAACCCAATTCGTGACAAAGCGCCTTGATAAAGGTCGTTTTTCCTGCTCCCATTGCTCCGTAAAAGGCAAAAACACGTTCCTCCGGAAAATTATTCAGTAATAATTTAGCTGATTTCTGAAGCGCTGATAAATCTGTCAGTAAAGTCTGAAACATTATTATTCAAATTAGTTCTGCAAATTAATAAAACTTCAGGGAATATGCATAAGCCTGACTTTTGTTAAAGGTTTGAATTGAAAATTTGTATTACTTTTGGATCAGGAAAAACCGTTTTAAAAAATATAAATATGACTCTGCCAAAAAATTTAAAGTACACCAGCGAACACGAATGGATCAGTGTTGAAGGTAATGTTGCAGTTGTTGGAATTACCTCTTTCGCCCAGGGTGAGTTAGGTGACATCGTTTTTGTTGAAATCGAAACTGAAGGAGAAAACCTTGAAAAAGGCGAAACTTTTGGAACCATTGAAGCAGTTAAAACAGTATCCGATTTGTTTATGCCAGTAGGAGGTGAAGTTCTGGAAGTAAATCCGGCGCTGGAAGATTCTCCTGAACTGGTGAACAAAGATCCATACGGCGAAGGCTGGCTGATCAAAATAACCGTTACAAATCCGGCAGAATTGGATGGTTTACTAAGCGCCGAAGAATATCAGGCCATGCTTGAAGCATAAAAAATAAAGCCCTGAAGATCGTTCTTCAGGGCTTTATTTTTTATGTAATTACCGTTTATGCGATATCCCGCGCAACCTCTCCGTGGTAACTAAAATCCAAGCCATCTTTATATAGGCTTTGAATTATGAGAAAATAGGATTGTTGAACTAAAGTGACTTGGCAACTTCTGTTAAGGTAAAGGCTTCAATAAAGTCACCCTCTTTTACATTGTTGTAATTGTCAATATTTAATCCGCATTCGTAACCTTTGTTAACTTCTTTTACATCATCCTTGAATCGTTTTAGCGATCCGAGTGTTCCGGTATAAATTACAATTCCATCGCGAATAACCCGAACTTTGTCTTTCCGGATAATTTTTCCATCGCGAACGATACAACCGGCAATGGTACCAACCTTGGTGATATCGAATGCTTCCATAACTTCTGCTGTTCCGGTGATTTCTTCCTTGATTTCAGGAGAGAGCATCCCTTCCATTGCAGCCTTTATTTCGTTGATGGCATCGTAGATAATCGAATACAGACGGATGTCGATTTGTTCTTTATCTGCGATCTTACGGGCGCTTACTGATGGCCGTACCTGGAACCCAACGATAATGGCGTTGGAAGCAGTTGCAAGCATAATATCCGATTCGGAAATCGCACCTACCGCTTTGTGGATCACATTAACCTGAATTTCCTGAGTCGAAAGTTTAATCAATGAATCAGAAAGCGCTTCGATTGATCCGTCCACGTCACCCTTCACAATCAGGTTCAATTCCTGGAAGTTACCGATGGCAATACGTCGGCCAATTTCATCGAGTGTAATATGTTTTTGAGTACGAAGTCCCTGTTCACGGGCCAGCTGTTCACGTTTATTGGCAACGTTGCGGGCATCCCGTTCATTTTCCATGACATTAAATTTGTCACCTGCCTGTGGCGCTCCATCAAGTCCCAGAATAATTACCGGTTCAGCAGGAAGGGCAACAGTAACCTTTTGGTTACGTTCATTAAACATCGCCTTTACATGACCGTAATATTGGCCGGCCAAAAGAACATCGCCAACTTTCAATGATCCGTTTTGCACGAGCACTGTGGCTACATAACCACGACCTTTATCAAGTGTTGATTCGATAACTGTTCCTGTGGCACGTTTATTCGGATTGCCTTTTAATTCGAGCATTTCAGCTTCAAGCAATACTTTTTCGAGCAATAAATCAACATTTAATCCGGTTTTGGCAGAAATATCCTGACTTTGGTATTTACCGCCCCAAGCTTCAACCAGATAATTCATGCCGGCCAGTTTTTCCTTGATTTTTTCAGGATTTGCTCCTGCTTTGTCAATTTTATTGATGGCAAACACAATTGGAACTCCAGCTGCAGCAGCATGGTTAATGGCTTCAATTGACTGTGGCATGATGTTGTCGTCGGCTGCAATGATAATAATTGCAATATCGGTAACCTGGGCGCCCCTTGCACGCATCGCTGTAAAGGCTTCGTGTCCCGGAGTATCCAGAAAGGTTATTTCGCGTCCGTTATTCAGTTTCACATGGTAAGCCCCGATATGCTGGGTAATACCTCCGGCTTCACCGGCAATTACATTAGTACTTCGGATATGGTCAAGCAACGAAGTTTTACCTTGGTCAACGTGTCCCATCACCGTTACAATTGGCGCTCTTGGCAACAGTTGATCTTCGGTATCAGGCTCTTCTTCTATGGCAACCTGAATTTCGGCGCTTACAAACTCCACTTTGAAGCCGAATTCATCGGCAACAATGGCCATGGTTTCGGCATCCAAACGTTGATTAATCGATACGAACAGGCCGAGGCTCATACATGTTGAAATGACACTGGTCACTGAAGTATCCATCATAGTTGCCAGTTCGTTTACCGAAACGAATTCGGTCACTTTCAGAATATTCTGATCGGCCTCATCACGTTCAGCCTGGGCAGCCATTTTGTCGCTGACCATCTGACGTTTATCTTTCCGGTATTTTGAGCCTTTGGATTTTGTCCCTTTGGTTGTCAGTCGGGCCAGTGTATCTTTAATTTGTTTTTGTACATCCTCTTCGCTCACTTCTTTTTTAAGAAGCGTACGTTTTTTTAAACCGGCATTTCCTCCTGCAGGACGTGCAGCACCACCAATATTTTTGGTAACTACCAGTTTTTTCCGTTCGCCAGCAACAACAGGTTTATCGGTAGCACTTACGCGTTGCTGATTTCCGGGGATATCTTTGGTAATACGTTTTCTTTTTTTCTTTCGATTTTGCGCCTGAATGGATTCTGCTGATTGAGCAGCTGGTTTCCGATCTCCTGAAAGTTCGATTTTTCCAACCACTGTAGGGCCATTCAGCTTTTCAGTTTTTGCCTTGATGACTGTTGGGCCAGTTCTTTCGGTTGAAGGTGTTTTTTTGTGAACAGTCTCGCTTTCGGCAGGTTTTTGTTCATCCCGACGGACCCGCTCCCGATCTTTTCGTTCGTCTTCCTTTTGTTTTTTGCTTTTTTTAGCAGGTCTGGTCTTTTGATTTAATAATTCTAGATCAATCCGACCAACCACTTTCACTTCTTCAACCTTGGGAACATTCGTAGTTAAAACATCCGTGTTGAAACGGTCATCATCGGCTATGACGGGAGCCGACTCTTCCTGAATTTCAGGTTGAACAGGAGTTACATGTTTTTTCTCTTTAGGAGCATGAGTCACTTTAACTTCTTCAACTACTACTGCAGTATTCTGAACCGGTTCAGCTTCAACAACGGGCTTTTTTGGAGCAATTTTTGGTTTCTCCTCTGCCTGTACCGGGGTCTCTTCCTTTTTCTTATGGGGGCTCAGGTTATCAAGGTTAATTCTACCAACCACTTTTGGAGCTTCGATTTCCTGACGGTTAGTAGTAATTAGTTCTTCCTTGTGTTCGTGCCTGACTGGTTTTGGCTCAATATGCGGTACTGGTTCAATCTTTTTGGAGACGTGTCCTTTTATGATTACTTCGTCATCTTCGTAATCCTCGTCAACATGTTTGTGACCTGAATCTTTTACATCTTCCAAAGAAATCGATTCTTTGGCGCTACGATGACTTTTCAGATTGATTAACTCTGACTCTTTCTTCAGACTCACATCACCCTTATATTCTTTTTCAAGAAGATGGAATACGTCGTCTGAAATTTTGTTATTTGGATTTGTATCAATATCAAATCCTTTCCGGTGCAGAAAATCAACGATGGTTGAAATACCAACATTAAAATCCCGCGCTACTTTACTTAGTCGTTTTATACTACCTATAACCATAAACCCACTCAGTTAAATAAACCTCAAAATAATTTTAAGGAATTAACGATGATGCAATTTTACATTCAAAATCTAAAATGCCCTAATTTACATACAATAATTTGATTAAACTTTCCAGTTTATTCAAATTCATTTTTCAGTATTCTCAGAACTTCGTCGATGGTTTCCTCTTCGAGGTCGGTTCTTTTGATCAGTTCTGACCGGGTAAGAGTTAATACGTTTTTCGCCGTATCGCATCCTATTGATTTCAATTGGTCAATGACCCAGCTTTCAATTTCATCGGCAAACTCTTCCAGGTTCACATCTTCATCGTCCTGTGCGACTTCGCGGTAAACATCAATTTCGTAACCGGTCAACTGACTGGCTAACCTGATGTTCAACCCACCCTTACCGATGGCCATTGAAACTTCGTCGGGCTTCAGGTAAACATCGGCCCGTTTGGTGTCTTCGTGCAATTTGATGGAGGATACTTTAGCCGGATTCAATGCGCGTTGAATGAACAACTGCATATTGGCCGAATAATTAATCACATCAATATTTTCGTTGCGCAATTCACGGACAATGCCATGAATGCGTGAACCTTTCATACCGACACAAGCTCCAACCGGGTCAATCCGTTCGTCGTAAGACTCGACGGCCACTTTTGCCCTTTCGCCCGGAACCCTGACAATTTTTTTAATGGTAATCAAACCATCAAAAATTTCAGGAACCTCGAGTTCGAACAAACGTTCGAGGAAAACAGTCGATGTACGCGAAAGAATGATCAGCGGATTATTGTTACGCAATTCTACTTTGTAAACTACAGCTCGCAGATTATCTCCTTTTCTGAAATAATCTGAAGGAATTTGTTCCGTTCGTGGAAGGATCAATTCATTTCCTTCGTCGTCCAAAATCAGTATTTCCTTTTTCCAAACCTGGTAAACTTCGCCTGCAACTATATCACCGATTTTATTCTTGTATTTGTTGTAAATATGGTCTTTTTCAAGTTCCATAATGCGACTTGCAAGATTTTGACGCAAATTCAGAATAGCCCTGCGGCCAAATTGGGCAAGTTTCACCTCGTCGGTTACTTCTTCACCAATTTCATAATCTGCATCAATTTTTTTGGCTTCCTTCAGGGTAATTTGCCTGTTCGGATCTTCAAAATCCTCGTCAGCAACGATCTCCCTGTTGCGCCAAATCTCAAAGTCACCCTTATCGATGTTAATAATCACATCGAAGTTTTCATCTGAGCCATAGGTCTTTTGCAGAACATTTTTAAAGACATCTTCCAATACGCTCATCATCGTGGCGCGGTCGATGTTTTTTAGTTCCTTAAATTCGGCAAAGGTGTCGATAAGATTAAGAGTCTCCATCTCGTCCCGTTTTAAAATTTTATTATTTTTTTAGCTTCTTTAATCTCTGAATATTCAATCGGATGGACCCTTGTGACAAGTTCCTTCTTTTTTGATCCTTCTGATTTTTCCTTAGTTGTTACCTCCAGATCAATTCCCTGATCATCGGCTTTAGTCATTATCCCAGTCAGTTTCTGACCGTTGGTCAGCAATACGTCGATTTCTGTACCGATGTTTTTCTTATACTGACGAATCAGACTGAAAGGTTCGCTTAACCCGGCAGAAAACACCGATAACTCAAAATCTTCTGCTTCCCTGTCCAGATTGCTTTCGATATACCTGCTGATTTCTACAATCTGGTTGATCGAAATACCGCTGTCACTGTCAACCATGACATGGATAACATTGCTCGTTGAAACAGTTACATCAACCAGAAACTGGTCATCTGCAAGCTTTCCATTTACAAGTTCAGCTATTTTTACTTTGTCGATCATATTTTTGTAATAAAATAGGGGACTTTCGATCCCCTACGCTCTGGTTTTCCCAAATTGTCGCGACAAAAATAGTAATTTTAATTAAATTGTCAAAATCAATTGATTAAGCTTTTCATTAATCAAAAAAACGATCCTACTGAAAAGTCAACCCAAACAAAAACTTTCCTACTTTTGTAAAGTTCTTCCTGACAAACAGACCATTAATATCTTGAAAACAAATAAGAAGAAAATAATTAACGATCCGGTTTTTGGTTTTATCAACATCCGCTCCGAATTGGTCTTTGATTTAATTGAACATCCGTATTTTCAGCGATTGCGCAGGATTAAGCAACTTGGCCTTTCGTGCATGGTTTATCCGGGAGCCAACCATACCCGATTCGAACATGCTTTGGGGGCAGTTCATCTGATGCGGTCGGCCATTGCCATACTCCGGCTAAAAGGACAGGACATTACTGACGAAGAAGCTGATGCGGTTACAGTTGCCATTTTGTTACACGATATCGGGCACGGACCATTTTCTCATGTACTCGAAAGCACCCTGGTTCAGGAGGTTTCGCACGAACGCATTTCACTTCTCCTGATGGAAGAGCTGAACCGCCAGTTTGACGGCAAACTTAGCCTGGCCATCCGGATTTTTACCAACCACTATCCCAAACACTTCCTGCATCAGCTCGTTTCGAGCCAACTCGACATGGACAGGCTCGATTACCTGAGCCGTGATAGTTTCTTTTCAGGAGTATCAGAGGGAATAATCAGCTCAGAGCGCATCATTAAAATGCTGAATGTGAAAAACGATGAGCTGGTGGTTGAATTCAAGGGAATCTACTCGGTCGAAAACTTTCTGATCGCCCGTCGTCTGATGTATTGGCAGGTTTATTTACACAAAACGGTTATTTCGGCTGAGTACCTGTTAATAAACGTACTCGCACGTGCGCGTGAGCTGGCATTTAAAGGTGTTGATTTGTTTGCCACACCGGTTTTGAAAGCGTTTTTATCCAACGAAATTACGCTGGATGACTTTGTTCACAATCGCCCGGTTAACGGACGTCCGGTTTTGGATCTCTTTACCAATCTGGATGACAACGACATTATTGCATCCATCAAAGAATGGCAGAATCATCCTGATTATGTTTTGTCTTACCTGTCAGGTTGTGTGATCAACCGGCGTTTATTTAAAATAAAGATCAGCAAGAAACCTATCCCGGAACATAAGATTGTCCTGCTGAAAGAAAAGATATGCAATCAGTTTAATGTTTGTGAGGAGGTGATGCATTATTTCCTGATTACGGATACTATCTCAAATAGTGCGTATAATAAGGTTTCCAGCGATAAAATTAATGTTTTGTTCAAAAACAATAAGACAAGTGATATTGCAGATGCTTCGGATATTAATCTCTCTGTTTTTTCTGAAACCGTCAGGAAATATTTCATCAGTTATCCGAAAGAATTGGACATTAAGTAATTTAAACTATTTTTGCACGGCAATTAGAAAACGATTATGGAATTCAAAGCTCAAAGTATAGCTGATTTTCTGGGAGGTACGGTTGAAGGTGATGCCAATGTAACAGTTTCAGATGTAGCCAAAATTGAAGAAGGCAAACCCGGAACATTAGCTTTCCTCTCCAATGCCAAATATAACAGATACCTTTACGAAACCGAAGCTTCCATCGTCATTGTTAATATGGACATGGAACTAGAGGCTGAAGTAAAAGCTACTTTAATCCGGGTTCCGGATGCTTACAAAGCATTTGCTTCATTGCTCGAATTAGTTCAGCAAGCCAAAGTAAACAAAACAGGAATTGAAAATCCTTCATTCATAGATGTCACTGCTACCTTAGGTAAAGATCTCTATATCGGCGCTTTTGCTTATATTGGTAAAAATGTATGCATTGGGAATCATGTTAAAATCTATCCCCAGGTGTATATTGGCGACAACACAACCATTGGTGATGACAGCATTCTGTTTGCAGGGACAAAAATTTACGAAGACTCCAAAATAGGTAAGGCTTGCATCATTCATGCAGGGGCAGTGATCGGATCAGATGGATTTGGATTTGCACCTACTGAAGACGGAACTTATAAAAAGATTCCACAAATTGGAAATGTAATTCTGGAAGATTGGGTTGAGATTGGCGCCAATACCACCATCGACCGTGCGACCATGGGTTCAACGATTATCCGGAAAGGAACTAAAATAGATAACCTGGTACAAATAGCTCATAATGTTGAAATTGGTGAGAACACCGTAATGGCGGCATTAACAGGCATTTCAGGATCAACCAAGATCGGTAAAAACTGTCGCTTTGGCGGTCAGGTAGGCGTTGCCGGGCACCTCACTATTGGAGACAATGTAAATCTCGGTGCCATGAGTGGCGTTTCGAACAACATAAAATCAGATAAGACCGTATTGCTGGCCCCGGCCATGGACATTGCCCAGGCGGTAAAAGTTGCTGTTGTTTACCGAAACCTGCCACAACTTCGCGAGCAGGTGCTCGATTTGGTTAAACAAGTCGCAGAGTTAAAAATAAAGCTTGAAGAATAATTGAAATCAGGAATGACTATAAAACAAAAAACTTTAGCAAAGGAATTTTCGATCAGCGGTAAAGGTTTGCACACCAACTGTTTGGTTAACATGACTTTTAAACCTGCTCCAGTTAACTACGGATTCAAATTTCAACGTGTGGATCTGGAAGAGAAACCGGTGATAACGGCAAGCGCCAACTTCGTGGTTGATACTTCGCGCGGAACAGTGATTGAGAACCACGGGACCCGTGTCAGTACGGTGGAGCACAGTCTGGCTGCTTTAACCGGAATGGATCTCGATAATGTGCACATCGAAATTGATAACGAGGAAGTTCCGATCCTGGACGGAAGCGCCCGGTTCTTTGTAGAGGCCATTGAAGAAGCCGGAATTGCAGAGCAGGAAGCTGACCGCGAATATTTCGTGATCACCGAAAAAATTGTGTATAAAAATGCAAAGACGGGGTCCGAAATTGTAGCCTTGCCCGATAACGAATATAATCTCAACGTTTTAATATCGTTCAACTCTTCAGTATTGAACAACCAGTTTGCAACGTTGGATTCGCTAAGCGATTTTAAGAACGAAATTGCCAACTGCCGTACTTTTGTATTTCTGCACGAATTGGAGTTTCTCCTGAAAAACAACCTGGTAAAAGGTGGTGATATGGATAGCGCCATCGTGATTATGGATCGTCCGGTTGTTCAGGAAGAACTGGATCGGATTGCCGATTTATTCAAACACAAACGAGTTGAGGTAAAATCGCATGGCATTCTGAATAATGTTGATCTGCAATACGAAAATGAGTGCGCCCGGCATAAACTGCTCGATGTAATTGGCGATTTGGCATTGGCCGGAAAACGGATTAAAGGCCGCATTGTTGCCACTAAACCGGGTCATAGCGCCAATACCGAATTTGCAAAAATGCTCCAGAAAGCTATTCAGAAGGAACAATCGACCGAAAAATCACCGGTTTATAATCCGAATGTTACGCCATTGATGGATGTAAATAGGATTAAGGAATTGCTCCCACACCGGTTCCCTTTCCTGTTGGTTGATAAAGTTATTGAGATTCAGGATACTTACCTTGTTGGAGTTAAAAATGTGACGGTAAACGAACCTTTCTTTCAGGGGCATTTCCCTGAAGAACCCGTTATGCCTGGAGTTTTGTTGGTGGAAGCCATGGCACAGGCCGGAGGAATTTTTGTTCTTCGTAACCTCGAAGGGAAATATGCCACTTATTTCATGAAAATCGACAATGTCAAATTTAGAAAAAAAGTAGTGCCAGGAGATACCATTATTGTTAAGGTTATCCTTACATCGCCCATCCGACGAGGTATTGCCGAAATGCGAGGCCTTTGTTTTGTAGGTGATGCCATTGTTGCCGAAGGCGATTATATGGCTCAGATCATCAAATTAAAGTAATTAGAAACAGAAAACAACATAAGAAATGAAACAACCATTAGCATACGTACATCCGGAAGCAAAAGTAGCTGACAACGTGGTCATCGAACCTTTTGTGTCGATCGATAAAGATGTGATCATCGGAGAAGGAACGAGGATCGGATCAAGTGTAACGATCATGCCTGGAGTACGAATTGGTAAGAATTGCCGGATTTTTCCGGGAGCAGTAATTGGTGCAGAACCACAGGATTTAAAATTTAAAGGGGAGTATTCGACCGTCGAAATCGGAGACAATACGACCATCCGAGAGTATGTAACCGTCAATCGCGGAACTTCAGCAAAAGGAAAAACCGTTGTTGGCAACAATTGCCTGTTAATGGCTTATGTACATGTGGCACACGACTGCGTGGTTGGCAACAATGTCATTCTGGTAAACAGCACGCAGCTTGCCGGTGAAGTAATTATCGACGACTATGTAATTCTGGGCGGTATGACTGCCGTTCATCAATTTGTACATATTGGCTCACATGTTATGATTTCAGGTGGATCGCTCGTACGCAAAGATGTTCCACCATACATTAAAGCCGGTCGCGAACCACTTTCGTATGTCGGAATCAATTCGATCGGACTCAGACGCCGGGCTTTCAGCAACGAAAAGATTTGTGAGATTCAGGAAATATACCGCTACATTTATCAGAAAGGGCTGAATATCTCCCAGGCTGTTGAAATTATTGAGGCCGAAATGCCAGCATCAACCGAACGTGATGAAATTCTGTTGTTTATTAAAGACTCCAAACGTGGAATTATTCGCGGTTATCTGCCCGATTAATTTTCCTGAAAAATAACCTGAAGAGCTCTGAATTCGTTTTCAGGGCTTTTTTTATGTCCGGAGGATTGGGCCGTATCAAACAAAGTTTTATTTTTTCAACCTATTCAACCAGTATTTTACTTCCTGAGTATGAAGCTGATAATTGGTAACACAATCGGGCAGGCTGCTTTGTTTTTCCAGTTTTAATGCAAAATCGGCAACCATTTTCTCGGACCCGAACACACCTTCTGCGATTAAGAATTCAGATAAATGACGAACAATAAAAACCATGTCGGAAACCAGGAATTCAGGATGGTATTGAACACCGAAAAATTCAGAATTTTTATACCGGATGGTTATCGCCTGAACTTCGGAATGATCATTTCGTGCTAATACGACCGAATTCTCAGGCAATTTAACCACTTCGTCCAAATGAATACAGAGGGCGTTAAATTTTTCTTTCCGGCCCTGAAAGCAGGGATATTTTGTTCCGGCTTCGGTTAATTCAATCGGACCAGTAATTCCTATTTCACGACCTTTGGGATTAGCGGCAACTTCACCTCCTGCGACAACTGTAGCAATTTGCAGTCCCCAGCAACTTCCGTAGATTGGAACACCGCTTTCAAACACGTCTGCGGCGAATGCCAGCTGGCGCGTAACAGCGGGCGAAGGATCTTTAATATAAAGGGAACTTCCGGTCCACAAGACGCCATCGAAGGTTTTAAGCTGATCGGCAGAAGGAAGTGAAGTGTCCTCATCTGCGGGAAAAACAACTTCAACCTCTGCATCAGGTTGTAAAATCTTCAGCATGGACTTGAATCGTTTGTGATAGGCCACACCTCCACACGATTCGCGTGCTGTCCACGTTTCTTTTTGATTTCCCTCAACAACTAAAAGACGCATCATTTCGCTTATAGATTTTCCAGATTGCCTTCCAGTGCAGCAAGGAATAAATTTTGCAAATCATGGGCATCAACCGGTTTGGCATTCGTTGGAGTGGATGGATCATCAAATGCTTTCCGGCCAATTTCAACGGCCAATTTATCATCAATTCCAACTTCCTTTAACGTATGAGGAATATTAAGTTGCTTCCGGAGTTCGAGCACATAATTGATTACAGCGTCGGTACCCGGATTGGCAAGTCCCAGCACGATGCTCAGGTGAACCATTTTTTCTTCGATGGCCGAAGCATTTTGTTTTAGTCCGTAGGGTAGCAAAATGGAATTTGCCAGGCCATGCTGAATATTATAGATTGCACCGAGTTGGTGAGCTACCGAGTGGATGGAGCCCAGTCCTTTCTGAAAGGATACAGCCCCCATCGAAGAAGCGGTCAACATGTTACCCCTGGCTTCCAGATTTTGACCATCAGCCACAGCCATGGGCAGATATTTGGCAATCATACGAATCGCTTCGATGGCAATGCCTTCAGCCATGGGATGATATCCGGGAGCACAGTATGCTTCCATGGCGTGAACCATGGCGTCAATTCCTGTCCATGCTGTAATGTGAGGAGGTAATCCCAAGGTCAGTTCAGGATCCGAAATAATAATATTGGGCAACATTCCTGGGTGAAAGATGATTTTTTTAGATTGTTGCTCTTCATCCAGAATAACCGCTGCCCGCCCGACTTCAGAACCAGTTCCGGCGGTAGTTGGAATCGCGATAATCGGAGCAATTCCCGTAGGATCGGCCAGTCTCCAATTTGGACCGATGTCTTCAAAATCCCATAAAGATAAAGTCTGCCCCGACATAAAAGCAATGGTTTTACCCGCATCCAGTGCAGATCCGCCGCCAAAGGCAATCACACTGTCGTGCCCGTTTTCTTTATAAAAGGCAACTCCATCAGTTACATTTTTACCTGTTGGATTGCCCTGCACATTGCTGTAAACATTAAACTGAATTCCGGCGGCTTTTAAAATATCTGTTGTATTCTTGACGATATTGATGTTGACCAGGCCTTCATCGGTCACAAATAACGGATTTTGAATATTTAATTGCTGGCAGGCATTCACAATTTCCTTGATGCGTCCGTTGCCAAACCAGATGGCCGTAGGAAAATTCCAATTGGTATTCTGTGGTATCATTGGGTAATTTATTTTTTAGTTCTTAAATGAAAAGATTTTGCATGCGTTACGTGTTGATAGCCAAGCCCTGAAAGCGTGATGCCTCTTCCTGTATTTTTCACGCCAGTCCACGCCAGGGCCGGATCTAAATAGTCGCAGCGGTTCATGAATACGGTTCCGGTTTCAATCTGACGACCCAAATTCCTGGCCATGATATCATCTTCTGTCCAGATTGAAGCGGTTAGACCGTACCTGGAGTCGTTCATCAACCTGACGGCTTCCTGGTCATCACTCACTTTCATGATTCCCACTACCGGACCAAAGCTTTCTTCAGTCATCACCTCCATCGTATGGTTCACATTGATCAGCACTTGAGGAGCGAGGTATGGAGTTCCTTTTTCAGAAGCTTTAAAAAGTGACTCATTAATTAGCGCTTTGGCACCCTGAGCGATCGCATCTTCAATTTGCCGACGGACAAAACCGGCTGCGCTTGCCTTCACCATCGGGCCAATGTTTGTGCCAGGATCGAGCGGATTTCCTAAAACATATTGGTTGGTCAGGTTCACGAACCCATCCACAAAACGATCATAGAGGTTCTCGTACACGTATATTCGTTCAATGCCACAGCAGGATTGGCCGCTGTTGAAAAATGAACCATCCACCAGGTTATTGACGGCATAATCCAAATCGGCATCGGCCCGCACATAGGCAGGATCTTTTCCACCCAATTCGAGACCACATGGGATAAATTTGTTGTTCAGGGATTTTTGGATTGCGACCCCGGCTTCAACAGAACCTGTAAAAAATACCCCGTCGATGGCCGGATTGCTAATTAGTGCCGCTGTGTTTTCGTGGCTGAGGTGTAAAATCTGAAAAACGCCTTCCGGCAATCCTGCAGTTCTTGCAGCTTTGAGATAACGTTCGGCTACCAGGGGAGTTTGAAACGAGTGTTTCAAGATCACTGCATTCCCTGCAACCAGAGCCGGGACAATGGCATTGACAGAGGTTAAATACGGATAGTTCCATGGGCTCAGCACGGTAACGACGCCCAGTGGCTCGTGCTCAATCCATCTTTTAAAGCCGGTTTTTTCTTCTGGTTTGTACGGACTCAATGCTTCTTCGGCAATGCTGATCATGTAACGGGCACGTTCGACAAAACCATTGATTTCCCAAGGAGACTGGCTTAATGGTCTTCCCATCTGCCAGGTAATTTCCAGGGCGATTTCGTTTTTATCCTTTTCAATGGCATCAACAAAGCCGGATACATATTTTATCCTTTCGGTTAAAGGTAACCCGGCCCATTCCTGAAAGGCAGGGCGAGCCAATTTTAAGGCTTTTTCGATGTCACTCAAACGGTGCTGTTCGCCGGAGAAATAAAGTGATCCATCGATGGGAGAAATGGTTTGTATGTTAGGCATATCGTATGATTAAATAATTTCAAAATAACGGTCCAACTGCCAGTCGGTAATGGCTTTGCGTTGCTGCTGATCTTCCCATTCGCGTGTGTAGGAATAATGATCAACAAACTGATCACCAAACAATTCCCGCGCAGGTTTTGAAGCTCTTAAACGGGCGGCTGCATGCGACAAAGTGGATGGAAGCAAGAGTGATTCATCATATTTTACGGCATAGGCGTTTCCGGCAATTGGCTGGTCGGGTTCCAGTTTATTTTCAATTCCCCAAAGTCCGGAACCTATTGCAGCAGCGAGCGCCAAATAAGGATTGATATCAGCCGCACTCACCCGATATTCTACCCGTTGCGATTTTGGAGTTCCGGGGATTGCCCGGATAGCACAGGTCCGGTTGTCTAATCCCCAGGAGGCAGCGGTTGGCGCCCAAAATCCCGGAATAAGGCGGGTATAACTGTTGCAGGATGAGGCCACCATGGCTAAAAATTCAGGCATCAGTTTTTGCTGGCCTCCGATAAACCACCGCATGATATCAGACATGTTGTGATCCTTTTTGTCATCATAAAAAGCAGAAGAACCGTCATCGTTCTTAAGAGAAATATGGAGGTGTCCCGATTGTCCGGGGTAATCTTTCGACCATTTGGCTATGAAAGTAGCCATCATGTTATTTTTCTGGGCCAATACTTTCATGAATGTTTTGAAGAGTATCGCATTGTCGGCAGCTTTGAGGGCATCAGAATACTCCAGTGCAGCCTCAATCACACCGGGGCCGGTTTCCGTATGCAGCCCTTCAATAGGCATGTCCATCTCCACGGCCATCTGCATAATCTGGTGATACAAATCAGCATGAGTTGAATTTCTCAACACTGAATAACCAAAATTACCCGGAGTGATGGGTTTTAACCCTTTGTATTTTTTCTCCCGGATACTATCCGGAGTTTCGTCGAACATAAAAAATTCAAACTCAGCCGAAGCTGTGGCAGAAAGGCCCAGTTTTTTTAAACGCGCCAGAACCTTTTTAAGAATGGAGCGGGGACAAACAGCGGCAGCAGGATCCCCGGAAAAGTCGGCCAAAAACAAAACCGATTGATTATTCTCCGTTGGAAGCATTCTGCAACTGGCCGGATCAATGCTTGCCCATGCGTCAGGGAAAGCGGTGTTCCACCCGGTAAATGAATCCTTGTCGTACAGCATGTCATCGGTATCCCAGCCAAAAATAACATCGCAAAAACCGAAACCATTCTCCAGGGCCGAATCGAATTTCTTCTTTTGAATATACTTTCCGCGCATGACACCGTCACAATCGGTAACGGCTACTTTTACATTTTGAATTTGCTTTTCCTCGATCAGCTTCCTGGCGCTATCAATATCAACAACGGGCTTTGGATTCATCTATCTAAATTTTAAAATCGGTTATAATTTTACCTGCAGAATTTGCCATTAACTTTTATCTCAAAGATAATTACAAAAGGTATTCTGATTTAAAATAGCGGGTAAGAATTTTAATTCTTATGCATGGCAAACTCTTCTTCCGGAGAAAGGATTAAACGATGGCGACCCTGTACTGCAAAATAAATCAGTCCTACCATCAGATATACTGCAGCGCTAAAAACGGCGACCCGATAAGATATATCCTGCAATTGATAATAGATGGTTACCAGTGCAATCACCCCGGTGATCCAGGCTCCTGTTCTTCCCATCGGACTAACATAAGGACGCTCCAGTTCCGGTCGTCTGATCCGAAGCATTAAAAAAGAAATACTCTGTAAAACGTACGATAACATGGCGCTGAAAACCGCCATATTAAGCAATGCTCCACCGATAAAAATTCCACTTTGTTCGGCTCCGGATAAAAACCTGGTAAACATTAATACAGCAAATCCTATTACTGAACCTGCGATCAAAGCAGCGTAAGGAGTTTTACGTTTACTGTGTGTCACAGATAAAAATATCGGAAAATATCCAGCCCTTGACAGTGAATAAATTTGTCTTCCAAAAGCAAATATGATGGTGTGAAAGGAGGCAATCAATCCGATAACGGCTACCAAAGTCAGTCCTTTAGCCACACTTCCCCCGTAAAGTAATTTAAAGCCGTCGAGCAAGGGTTCACCTGAATGTGAAAGAGCATATGCTCCCAGAGGTATCGACGAATTCAACCATAAAATCATAAAGGCCGAAATAATCAGGGTGATCATGCCATAAGTAAGCCCCTTTGGCATATCCTTTTTCGGATCGACTGATTCTTCGGCAGCAAGCGGCAATTGCTCGATGGCAAGGAACAGCCACACCGCAAAAGGCATTGCTCTCAGCGCGCCTCCAATTCCCATCGGTAAAAATTTTCCATGGCCACCGCTTAAAAGTTCGGCATGGCCCGTTAGACCAGCCTTAATGTTTAGGGCATTGGTCATGAAATCAATATTGCCAATGGAAGATATCCAGAAAACGACCAAACAGAGCAAAGCAAGAACGGTAACCACAACTGTTAAACGGAATGATAACTCAACTCCCACGATATTTAAAATGGTGAAAAAGGTATAGAATCCGAACCACCAGTAGGGAAGACTATCCGGACCAGTCTCGAAGATGCCGCTCATGTAGGTGCTTATAAAAAACACGATAACTGCCGGCGTTAAAATAAACTCCATGTTCTCGACCAATCCGGTAAAAAAACCGCCCCATGGTCCCATGGCAGAACGCGCAAACGAATAGGCACCTCCGGTATGCGGCAGTGCCGGTGACATTTCTGCCACGCTTTGCGTTAATCCAATGTACATAATGGCAATAATGATAGTCGCCAATAACATTCCTCCCCAGCCTCCTGAAGCCAATCCGAGATTCCATCCTGAAAAATGTCCTGAAATGACTGCACCAACTCCGAGTGCCCAAAGAGACCAAACCCCTGCATGACGTTTCAATTCACGCGATTCAAAATAGGATTTGTCCATTTTCCGGTAGGACACTCCTTTTAGTAGTTTACGCATAAAGTAAGACTTTCAATTATCGTAGATTAATAGATGCACGGGCATCAATTGCTTAACCCAAGATGAATGTGGAAACGCATAAAATTACATTTATTTTTGATTTTTGTTCACGAACGATGATATTTCTCGTCATCTTGGACTAAAACTGCTAAAATAGATTGCAATTTGACTCTTAAATATTCTTCCGGCATGAGCCAATTGAATGCCAGCCACGGCGCCCTGCTGATGAATAAAATCAGTAATTGAATTGAATCATTCTACCAATGAACAAGGAGTTCATTCAAATTTTGCAACCTGAAAAAAATATTTCTTCACGTTTAAAAAGCATTAGCGTTTCAAATTAAGCTTCCTTCAAAACAGGGCAATAAAAGAGACCGACTCAAAACAAAGTTTGGGTCGGTCTTTCTTTATCCTTTGGCGACCATCCGGACGTCTTCAAAATGCCTTTGATTGTGGGTTAGTTAATTCTCAGAACCGAACCTATCTTCAGTGTTTTTTGTGCAGTAATATTATTGGTTACACAAAGTTTCTTCACGGTGGTATTGTACTTTTTAGCAATAACCCACAGGTTATCACCGCTTCTGATGATGTGCCTGGCGGCGTCTGCCTTAGAAGCAAGAACTGGTCTCATTTCCGGGATAGGCTTATCATTGAGTTTGTCCTGATCAATCTCAAATTGTTTGTTCCTGTAAAAAATATGGTTTCCACTAAGTGCAAAATTCTCAAAATCGATGTATTTGTTCGAGTCGAAGGGTTCACCAAAGAGCCGCGTTTCAAAGTGAAGATGGTTGCATGTTGCCCGACCGGTTCTGCCCCCCAAGCCGATCAAATCACCGGCTTTGATGGTATCATTTACTTTTACACTGATCGCTTTCAGATGTCCGTATATGGTTTCGAGCCCATTGTTATGTCTCACCAGTACGAGGTTTCCGTAGCCGCTAAACCGTTTGGCGAGCCGTACCCGTCCATCGAAGGCGCAGCGAACGGTATCTCCTGAATTTAGCCTGATATCGGTGCCGGTATGCATCCTCCCGCGTCGTCCGAATTTTGAAATGATAGGCCCTTTAACCGGCATAACAAATGGATTTTCGCATGGTCCAACGAGGCTTATGGTGATGATCTCATCTTTTGGGGGCAGGGTATTTGCCGGATATTTAATCTGGGTACTATTCCATATATTTTTATAGATGGTTTCGTCGGTCGATTTTAGGCTGTCGATCTCTAAATCTTCACCCACATTAATCGTTGAGTCAAGTTCAATGGTTGTGTCGTTTGGATTTAGTGTATTCGGGAGCATGTTTTGAGACTGGACCCCGATGCAAGTGAAAAGACTTAAAAACAGGACTAAAACAGGTATCTTCATTTTCAAAATTTGGGTTATTTACTTAGCTCAAAATTTTAAACGGGAAGCAAAAGTAACATTATCATTATTTATTCTGATGTAATATGCTAAAAGGCGCTACAATTTCAACAAACTATAACACCTTTTTATACATTTGCGGCAATTTCACAGAAGGATTTTAAGAAATGAGAAACAGTGCTTTTCGCAAGATATTTAGATACTTAGGATTAGGATTTGCGGGCGTATTCGCGTTAATTGGTTTGGTTTTGACAATTGCTTTTTTTGCCGTAAAATTTCATCTGACCAACGACCCCGGAGTGGTTGACCTCAACGACCGCTATTTTCAGGAACTAAAAGATAAATACGGTCATGGATCTGACGAAGGTTCCGACATAGCTGATTTTAGCGAAGCCAGACTGCTTTATGACCTTTCGGTTTTAAGCAAATATTATCCGGCGAATGCCTTCTTCATTCAAAATGCTTATTACAAAAGCCATAACCTGAAAGTTGCGCAAAACATGCTGCATGCAGTTGATCTGCACATGCAGGACAATGAAGCTTACCATGCCGATATAAATAAGTTCGAAGTGAACAACGATCCCAAACAGGCAAAATTGAATTCAGAGAGTGTTTTTGAATGGATGAATATTAAAGAATGGCAGGATTTTAAACTCGCTGTGGCCAAAGACAAATCGTTGATTGATTCGGCGGCAAACCTGACTGGTGTTGAGCCCCGCCTGATTGTTTCACTTCTGGTTGGTGAACAGATCAGGCTGTTTAATTCGAGCCGCGAAGCCTATAAAAAATGGATCGGCCCACTGAAAATACTTTCGGTTGAAACTACATTTTCGCTGGGAGTAACAGGTATTAAAGTACCAACGGCACAAACGATCGAAACAAATCTGAAAGACAGCACATCGGTATTTTATCTGGGTAAAAAATACGGGAACCTGCTCGATTTCCAAACCAAAAACACAACCCAGGAGCGTTTTAATCGCCTGACTTCCTACAAGAACCACTTCTACTCGTACCTGTACGCTGCACTAAACGTGAAGCAGGTCAATGTTCAATGGGAAAGATCAGGGTTTCCAATCAGCGGGCGCCCTGAGATTTTGAGCACCTTGTATAACATTGGTTACGAAGCTTCAATCCCGAAGGAAAATCCGGAAGTCGGAGGTTCAGGAATATCCATCAAAGGCAAACTGTATTCATTTGGCGCCATAGCTTACGAATTCTATTATTCCGGAGAATTATTTGAATTGTTCCCCTTTAAAAATTCCAGTTTTGACTTTACGGATAAATAAATCAAAACCTTCCATTCACTATTCAGGAAAAATTTTCTGCCTGATGGTGCTGTTTCTCCTGATCGTTTTTAGCGGTAAGGCACAGACCAGTTGGATCAGTGAAATTCCCTGGAGAGACCTGATGGATGGACTGCAATATGCCGAACTGGATGCTCCTGAAAGATCGGTGGTCAACGATTCGAAACTGACTATTCTGAAAATAGATGCCCGGAAATTTGATTTTGAATTTCTGACCGCCTCGGAACATGGGAAAATAATGCGCACTGCTCCCGAGTGGGCTACCGAATTCGATCAAAATGTGATTATAAATGCCGGGATGTACAGCTATAACAAAGCACATTCGAATAAAGGCTACATGAAGAATTACAACCACCTGAACAATCCGGTAAAAAGTACTTATTACAATGCCATGCTGGCCATGCATCCGAAAGACAAGCTGAAACCGCCCTTTGAAATCATCGACATCACTTGTCAGGATTGGAAAAAAATACAACCTCAGTACTACTCATTCTGCCAGGGAATGCGCATGATCAGTTGCGACGGAGAAGGAATGGCTTTTGTAAAAAGGCCCGATCAATCGTGCAGCATGCTTCTGACAGCAACCGACGTTGCGGGAAATCTGTATGTCATTTTTACCCGTTCACCCTTCATGCATCGCGCCATGATAAACTACCTGCAAGGATTACCCCTGAATATCCGTACAACAGTTTACCTGGAAGGCGGACCCGAAACCAGTTTATATGTAAACACCGGCGATACGGTTATTGCCAAATATGGCAGCTATGTTTCGAACACCTGCGCCAACGACAACAACGACCATTTCTGGAAAATTCCCAATGTAATTGCTTTACGGAAGAAAAAATAAAAAATTATGGATTGAATGCTTATTCTTTATTATTTGGTTAACCGGATATTTTTCGAGTGGTAATGAATGATACAATTCATCGATAAATTTCCAATTCGGATCAATAGCCACCTTCCTTTTCATTTGGTCCTCATCCAACCCAAGCAATTCTGAAGCTTTGAGATTGCTCATCAGGATGGAATTGAAAATGTTTTCGAGAAAGAGATGAAATCCAGGTTTGGTTTCGTTGGAAACAAAAAGTCCAAATGGTCTGTTTTTTAAGACCGGACGTTCTTTTCCCAGCATATTTGCACCGCTGAGGTTTAGTTCTAAAATTACCCCATCCCGGGAAAGAGTATAATAACCCGACGGAGATAAATCGTATAGTTCAGCATATTTTTGGACTGCAATTTCTGCCTGCACTTTGGCTTGCCCGAGTTCTTTGTTCTGAAATCTTGTTTGTCAGGAGATTAATTTCGATATATTTACTGGTTGAGAGTAAAAAAAAGCTGTTTCAGAATAAACGGAAACAGCTTTTTTCGAAATGATTATTTGAAGTTCTATTTTTTATAGAAGGGAAGGATCAGATAGGTATAAATCATACAGCCGACACAGATGGCAAATAAAAATTCAAGGCTTGCAAACAAAATCAGTATGGAAGCCACCACAATGGATGAAATTTCCAAATCGAAAAGATATAAACCAGCAATCAATGTAGTCATTATAAATCCAAGGCGTGCGGCAAAAATTTTAGGCGCTTTGTCGATGAGCTTCACCGGCAAACTCAGCGCATTGCTCAAATAGTGACTTACAAAACTGATCGGGCTGAATTTCAGTTCAGTAAAAGCCCGGATAAAAAAATCGGCCATCAGGAAAACAAACAGCACAGTTGAATTTAAAACAAAAGCCAGTGTGAGGGTCAAAATTGCAAACATGGCATTAAAACGTGTTACTTGTTCATTGACTCGCTGATCTGAAATTGGGCAAACTAAATTTTTCATAAATTCCGCTTTAAATTCCTGATTGGTAATGCTTGAGCCTGATTTCTAACATCAGGCCTAAATAAAAAAAGACAAATATGTATTTAATTAGCAAGTGAATCAGAACGATCTGCAATTAAATCTATTGGTTTAATGATTTGTTAAAACTGCAGATGAATAAGGAGCCTGTTGACGATGTGGAAATTGGTCAATTATCCTGTTGATATTGATGGAAAGAAAATAGAAACAAAAGCTCTTGTCAATATCTGTTAAAATTTGTTAATTTTAGGCAATCGAAAATTAATCCCCTTGAGAGATATGCCAAACCGATCTTTTGAAAGACGAACATTTCTGAAAATGTTGAGAGCAGGTCTTGTCGCAGGCATGATCTGGTCACCCAGGTTGGTTCGGGCATTTTCTCCTCCATCCAATTTAAATCTTTCCGGATTTGTACCTGGCCGACCGGAATGGATCGTCCATGAAGATGGCACCTTTGATATTTATGCCGGTAGTATTCGTTTGACCAATTGTCGTCCAACAATTAACGGGCAGAGCATTTTTGTACGAAACACTTTCATGGGAGATTCACCCAAAGGGAAACGGATTATCTATGAAATCGATGGCGGATTTGTCATGCTCGATCTTCGGACTCATTCAAATTCCATTTCGATTGGAGCCGAGATCAGTGGAATGGCCCATGCCCCTGCCTTGGTTAATCCGCTGGGTGAAGGATATCTGTCAGGAGCAAACCGGTTTTTCAAACAAAGTTTCGGAACAGGTGGACAAAGTGGAATATTCGGTATTCGGAAATCGACAGGTAATAAATTGAAACGGTATCCTGAGGAAGAAGCCTGGTCGTATGACAGTTTCCTGACAACAGGATTGATAGCCGATAATGGCGATACCCTATCGGTAGGAGCTTATGAGATAACCGATTTTATTCAGCGGAGTACCATTTCAAACCGTCCCGACCATAAAGGACAAACCGACAGCCTGTTTAAAAATGATGCTGTTTTTTTTGATGCAGGATTTATTACCGAGAACATTCCACTGAAGGATGAATTTATAAAATTACCCGACCTCTTTCTTTATCACGGCAATCAGCCATACCAAACCATGCAAAATCTGGTCTGGCAAATTTCGGAGCAAAATCAGGCACGGTACGATACAGCCACCAATTATTTCTGGACTTCCTTTCAGGATTTCCATACGTCATTCAGCTATACCAATTTGCTCGATCAGCTTAAAATTCTGGATGAATTAAAACCAGCCGTTTCATTGCAGACGATTCAAATCGGGCCCGGGTATTGTGTGCCGGGCGATTGGCTTAAGACCACCGATAACTGGCCCAAATCAATGGAAGACGCTGCCCGGCAGATTTTCCAACGGAAGTACCGTGCAGGAATTTATGTTGCTCCGTTTGTTGCTCACGAAAAGAGCGAAATCTACCATTCCCATCCACACTGGATTTTAAGAAACAGTCAAGGTGTTCCTATGGTGATGGGCGAGGATACGAATGGAAAATTGTTTGCACTGGATGGCAGTCATCCGGATGTAAAAGATTATTTGGCTAAAGTGTTCAGGAGTTTCCTGAAGATGGGATTCAGGTATTTCGAACTCGACTACTTAGACTGGGGTTTGCAGGATTCATCTGATGTTCAGCGGGTCAGAAAAGGCAAATCTTCGGTTCAGATCTTTAGGGCTGTCATGGAAACCATTCGCGAAGCAATCGGTGCGGGGAGTTTTATCACGGCCAACAAGACTCCATACTCACCGCTGATCGGGTTGGTGGATGCAGTCCGGATTGATAAAGACCAGTCCTGGAAATGGGACGGCACAACCGAACAAATTATTCAGGAAAGCTACAATACTCAATATTTTAACAATGTCTTCTGGCAAAACGATCCGGATGTAGTTTTTCTGCGTGATTATCAATCCGGATTTACAAACAACGAACAAAAAAGCCTTGCACTTTGGGCCGGATTTATAGGTGGAGCTTTCGGGATTTCAGATAATTTCAAAATAATGGCAAGCGAAAAATTACACCTTTGGCGTTTCCTCGAACCTGCAAAAAGGCCGCAAAGCGCAATCCTTCCTTTCTGGGGAGCCGATGTGAAGAATAAGGTTGCTGTTAGAAGATATAAAAATACAAAGGCCTGGGGCGTTTTGATCCTGAATGATACCAACGAAACTGTTTCAGAAAGCTATTCGATATCCGATCTGATTGGCAATATGGAAGCCTGGGTATTTGTTTGGGAGCCCGGGTTCAGCCTGGGGCTGGGGAACTCTGGTAAAATTTCTGTTAACCTCAGCAGTCATGAGTCAAAACTCTATTACCTTTCTGAAGAAAATGAAAATCCGTCGTTAGACCTGAAAATTTCGGGCAAAGAAAGTTTCGATGAATAATCTGCCGTTCAGGGATTCTTTGGTTATCATTCGAACAACCATCAGCTGAAATTTAAATAACACTTGCCATTTTAATATTTTTTACTTTTGGCTTTGCCCAAAGCGAAAATTCGGGATAAAGTTGGCTGCTTTAGTGCATTTTTCTAATTTCACGCTTTTAATTTTTATTCGGATGATATATCCTAAAATTACCGTTAATACTCCGATTGAATTAATCAATCAGTATTCCAAAAATACGATGGTCGATCATCTAGGAATACAGTTTACTGCCCTGGGAGAAGGCTGGGTTGAAGCCAGTATGCCGGTTGACTACCGTACTTTTCGTCCGGGAGGTTTGTTGCACGGCGGAGCCAACCTTGCCCTGGCCGAAACCATTGCCGGATTTGGTTCGGTATTAGCAATTGACACCCGGAAATTTGATACCCTGGGGATACAGGTTAGTGCGAACCATATTGGCAGCGCTGAAGAAGGTACCGTTTATGCAAGGGCAGAAATTGTTCACCAGGGAAACCAAACCCACGTCTGGAATTTTGAAATCAGAAATGAATCCGGCAAATTGTTATCGACAGGACGAGTGACCAACATGATTGTAAAGAAGAATGGGAAATAATACGGCCATCGCTGATGTTCTTGATCAGTTGATCGGAAAACATATTGCATTTGCCTGCTGGTTTAACCCACGCGAATCACGTTTGGGGTTAATTGTCGGAAATGCATCTGACGTTCAATATTTTAATGGATTTGATCAGTTAAACGGAGAAGCAGGTTTTGTTTTTGCTCCTTACTGTATTACTGAAAAAAGTCCGGTAATATTGCTCAAACCAATCGTCCATTTTGAAGATTTTGGTTCCGGCGACCACTTGAATATGAGTAGTTTTGAACCTTTTCAACTGGAACAGGCGGCCGATGCACATCAATTTCAGTCGAAGGAGGAATACTTGAAACTGATTGAAGAAACGGTGACCGACATTCGTGAAGGAGCTCTGTCAAAAGTAATCATCTCACGGTTGATTCCTGTCAGGAGAACGGATACGTCACTGGCAACGACATTCTTTCAGTTGCACGATCAAACGCCCAACGCGTTTACCTACCTGGTAAACCTTCCGGTTGCCGGGATCTGGATGGGTGCAACTCCTGAAGTCTTGATCAAATCAAGGGATATACAGTTCGAAACCGTTTCGCTGGCCGGAACTCAGGTGCGAAAATCAGGGGAGGAAGAATATTACTGGAGTACCAAAGATATTGAAGAACAGGCCTTTGTTTCGCGATATATGCTCGATGTTTTTTTTAATTTCGATATCCATCAGTATAAAACCATTGGCCCGGAAACCATGGAAAGTGGAAAGGTGGCCCACCTGAAAACTTCGTTTTTTTTTCCTGCTGAAAAGATTTCGGATTGCCTGGGCAGTTTTATTGCTGATTTGCATCCGACACCTGCCGTTTGCGGATTACCGAAGGACCTGGCTGCTGAGTATATCCGGTTAAAAGAGGTTCACGTTCGTAAATATTATACCGGTTATTTAGGTCCGTGGCGGTTGAATCAGCAAGTGTCACTTTTTGTAAATTTAAGATGTATGGAAATTACACCCGATGAATATATCCTGTATGCAGGAGGTGGAATTACGGCCCGGTCGGTTCCTGAAAAAGAATGGGACGAGATCAACCAAAAGGCAAAAACATTGCTTTCGGTGATTGATCCTGATAAAATACAAAAATGATAACCGATAAAAAACACATTCAGCAACTGGCTTCGCTGCTTTTGCAGAAGGGCATTACCGATGTGGTGATTTCGCCCGGATCGCGCAATGCCCCGATGATCAACCAGTTTTTTGGTCTGGAAGCTTTCAATTGCCTGAATGTGGTGGACGAACGAAGCGCCGGTTACCTGGCTTTGGGAATTGCACTGGCCAAAAAGAAACCGGTTGTGCTTGTTTGTACCTCCGGAACGGCTGCCATCAATTACGGGCCGGCTATTGCTGAAGCATTTTACCAGAAAATACCGCTGGTGATTCTCACCGCCGACCGTCCGTTGCGATGGGTCGATCAGGCCGACGGGCAAACTGTTCGCCAGGAGAACCTGTTTGTAAGTCATACCCTGAAAAGCATCAGCCTTCAGGAAGCGGAACGTGAAGATGACTTCCGCTATAATAATCTGAAAATAAACGAAGTATTGAATTTGGTGCTTGCAGAAAATCAGGGACCGGTACACATCAACATTCCGCTGAATGAACCTTTATATGGTTTTTCTGATGAGGAGCTTCCAAGGTTCCGGAATGTCGAATCCAGTCCGGTCAATTTCAAGATTCACGCCTCAGAACTGGGCAAACTCATAGAGAGATGGAATGGATCAGCGCGGAAATTGGTCATTGTGGGTCAACTGTCACGCGATAATCAAATCAACAATCTGGTTCAAAAACTGGCTGAAGATCCGGGAACAGTGGTTCTGGCAGAAAACCTGACCAATCTTTCTGGCGAAAACCTGGTACATGCAACCGATCTGGCCGTTGCTGCTATTTCTCCGGAAGAGAAAACCCGGTTCCAACCTGAAATACTGCTCACTTTTGGACAGCAGATTGTTTCGAAACGCCTGAAACTATTTATTCGCGCCAATCCACCAGCGGAACACTGGCACATTTCAGTCGCCGGTGAGCATACCGATACTTACAATTCGCTTACCAGGGTTATTCCTTCGGATGCATTTTCATTCCTGAACGCTTTCGTTCCTGAAATAATAAATACGGAAAGTAATTACCGAAAAACCTGGAAAGCAATCGAACAGAAAGCATTTCATCTTCAGGATAAATTCCTGAATGAAGCTCCCTTTTGTGACCTGACGGCCTGTAAAACTATTGCTGAATACATTCCTGAAAAGTCTGTTGTTCATCTGGGGAACAGTTCTCCGGTAAGGATGATGCAGATGTTTGCCCCGATTGAAGGTTGTGAATATTTTGGCAATCGCGGAACCAGCGGAATTGACGGCTCATTATCGACATCCGCTGGGTTTTCTTTGTATTCCGATAAAATAAATACCGTCGTTTTGGGCGAACTGTCGTTTTTCTACGACTCGAATGCGTTGTGGATCAAACATTTTCCGGAAAATTTGCGAATCATTATACTGAACAACGGTGGTGGCAATATCTTTCGCCTGATTGGCGGACCGCGTCAGTCACCGGCATTGAACGAACATTTCGTGGCCCAACACAAACTGAAAGCTGAAGGATTAGCCAAAGCATTTGGAATCAATTACCTGAAAGCTGAAAATCCGAAAGAACTTTCGACTGCATTAAAAACTGTTTTTGCTCCCGGATTTTCTGGACCTGTAATCCTGGAGGTATTGACTGACGGAGAATTGAGCGCCTCGGTCTTTCGGGAATGTTTTGAAAATTTGAAAAGCGAATAGAAATTAAGAATCTGTTTAAAAATTTCCCGTAAGGAAAATCGGTCGGTAAAAACATTGAAATACCTACTCGGGATTGTCCCGTACGGGACAAAAGACAGATGTTTTTGCATTCATTCTACCGACCTTTGGTTCCTAACGGAACCATTGAATTAAATTTAAACAGTCACGAAGACAATAAAGCATCATGGAAATTGATTTTACAATTACGGAAGGAAAAATTGATGATGAATTTCAAAGGATTGCGTATGATCTTTTGAATAATTGGATTTTAAAGGTTGAAGATTCTTTATATCGAATTACTGAGTTAGAATTTTACTTCAGGGATAAAAAGCATGATGATCCATACATTCATGGTCATGATTTACAGAAACAGAAAGGAAAATGGTACTTTCATGGTTCTGGCATTGATTTAACTTTTGGTAATGGAGATGCATTTGGCGGAATATTAATTAGAGCAATCTGTAAGGTTAATGATAAAGAAATAAAGTATTGTTATGGCCCATTGAATTGTATCTTAGAAATATTCAGTAACTTATCAAGTATTTACAAGCCGGAAATATCTTTTTGCCTTATTCCAGCGACAGAAGGGATGTTTGAAAAAGAAGAACCAATTCGAGCATTAAGAGTTGGATTGAATCCAGAAAAGAATCCTGTAATGTGGAATAAGTATTATAGATTTCTGGTGATGCCAAAGCAAAAGCATGCAGATAAAACTGGAATTGTTGAAGCAATGAGAAAGCATAACTATAGTGAAGCTGATATAAATAATATCTGGGGATAATGATTTCAGACAACCAAACAAATAAAGTGTACTTTTCCGAGCTACTCAAAGCAGATTCGAGATTTACTGAAACATGCAATCAGATAACTAAGATTCTGGATTCGTATGATGTTAGCTATGAATTTCTTAAAAAGACAAAAGCCATTTGGGCAAGAGATTATATGCCGATTCAGGTTTCTGAAGACAAATTCATAGAATACAGATACGACCCGGACTATTTACAAGGAACAGAGAAAGGGAACAGAGATTCCAAGACATATCCTGACATTGTATGTGATTGGCTTAACCTAAAAACCATAAAAACAGATATTATTCTGGATGGCGGAAATGTTATAAAGTCGAAAAACTGTGTTATTCTAACCGATAAAATTGTCACAGAAAACCAATTTTGGTATGACAAAACCAGACTGATAGAACAGTTGGAAGTATTGTTTGAAGTTGATCATGTTGTACTTATTCCATGGCCAAAAGCTGAAGATTATGGACATACCGATGGAATGCTCCGGTTTATTGATGAAAAGACGGTTTTAATAAATGAAGTTGAAAAGACATCAAAGCTTGAAAAAGGGTTGAAAGAACTTGGATTAAATTGGGAATATATCCGGTACGAAGTAAAAAATCCAAATGAGGATCTGAATTGGGCTTATATAAATTTCCTCCAAACGAAAGATGTGATTTTATTACCAAAGCTGAATATTGACGAGGACGAACAAGCGTTTGAACAGCTGAAGATGTATTATCCGGATTATGCCAGGAATAATAGAATAGCACAGGTTGATATGACTGAAATTGTAAAGGAAGGTGGAGCTTTGAATTGTATTAGTTGGGCAATAAAATCGAACCGATGAAAATAGTACCTCTTTACCGATATGAGAATATCTTTCTTGTTGGATTGGAATCAGACTCTCATGATGAGAAAAATCTGGACGGACTAGTATCTAAAATCGATTTAAGAAGAAAGAAAATCGAATACCCAGCCTGGAGTATCCAGAAAATGTTGAAGTTTGGTTATTATTTCCCGATAGATGTAAGTGAAAGAAAATCCTTCTATGATTTGATCAGAACTGAGTTGGGAGAGGAATTAATCGATCAAATAGAAGAGATATTGCTTTCTCCGTCTAAGGAAGCAATTGACTCTTTAATCTGGATTCCTGAAAGATTAAAAAAGTAATCATTTTTGTCTGGTGAAAATAAAGTTTATCCGCTACGCGGAATCTGCAAGAAGCTTGCCCAAAATTCTACAATACTCCATCCGCTACGCGGAAACTTCTCCGTAGGAGATTAAGTTTTGTAGGAAAATACAAACTCTCTCGACAGGCAACCTCGTAGAGGTTGAACTAAACTTCAGAATTTGAATGGAATAGTAAGAAAAAAAATCGAATGAGCACAAACAGACCTTGGCAAACAATTCGGGAATACGAAGATATTTTCTTCGATTATTTCGATGGAATTGGTAAAATCACCATCAACCGCGAACGTTACCGCAACGCCTTTCGGCCTACAACCGTGAACGAAATGTCGGATGCCTTGCGCATTTGCCGCGAAGATCAGCGTATCAACGTGGTGGTTTTGACAGGTGCAGGCGACAAGGCTTTTTGTGCCGGTGGCGACCAAACCGTGAAAGGCAAAGGTGGATACATCGATAAAGACGGTATTCCGCGTTTAAATATTCTCGAAGTTCAGAAGCAAATCCGCTCGATGCCCAAACCAGTGATTGCGATGGTAAATGGCTTTGCCATTGGTGGCGGACACGTGCTGCACGTGGTTTGTGACATCAGTATCGCATCGGAGAATGCCATCTTCGGACAAACCGGTCCCAAAGTGGGCAGTTTTGATGCCGGATTGGGTTCGTCGTACCTGGCAAGCATCGTCGGTCAGAAAAAAGCACGCGAAATCTGGTTTTTATGCCGCCAGTATTCGGCTGCCGAAGCTTTGGAAATGGGATTGGTCAATAAAGTGGTTCCGTTCGATCAGCTGGAAGATGAGGTTGTTGCCTGGGCTCAGCAAATGCAGGAACACAGTCCGCTGGCCTTGCGTATGCTGAAACTTGGATTGAACGCTGAACTCGACGGGCAAATTGGAATTCAGGAGTTTGCCGGAAACGCAACTCTGTTGTATTATCTCACCGAGGAGGCTCAGGAAGGCAAAAATGCCTTCCTCGAAAAACGCAAACCGGATTTCAAAAAATACCCTAAATTTCCTTAATATCAACGCATTGTGAATGTAACAAGATTGTTACTTACAAAGTTGTTACTTACAAAGATGTTACTTATTTTTGTAATAAAAATTGAACATGGAAACACCTTTCGTTTTTGGGAAATTGGCCGTTGACAGGAATTTTACGAACAGAGATAAGGAAAGACAACAATTGTCGGGAAATTTCTCCGGGTTGGTCAATACGGTACTTATTTCACCTCGCCGTTGGGGAAAATCGTCTTTGGTACAAAAGGCAGCAGGCGAAGCCATGTCTGAGGACAGTGATTTGCACTTTTGTTTTCTTGATGCGTTTAATATTCGCACTGAGGAGCAGTTTTATCAGACTTTGGCCAGTGAGGTGTTAAAGATTTCTGCATCAAAGCTTGAAGTACTGCTTGAAAATGCAAAACGTTTTATGGGAACATTTTTTCCGAAGCTTTCTTTTAGTCCTGGTAATCAGGACGAATTGTCGCTAAGTCTCGACTGGAAAGAAGTGAAGAAGCACCCGGATGCAATTCTGGATATGGCGGAGACAGTTGCCACAGAAAAAGGATGGAAACTGGTGATTTGTATCGATGAATTTCAGAACATATCAACATTCGAGAATCATCTGGCATTTCAGAAAAAGCTCAGGTCACACTGGCAAAAGCACCAGCATGTAGCATATTGTTTGTACGGGAGCAAGCGGCACATGCTGATGGATGTGTTTACCAGTTCTTCGATGCCGTTTTATAAATTCGGTGATATCCTTTTTCTTGAAAAAATACATCAGGTCAGTTGGGTACCATTTATCTGCAGCCGTTTTGAAGATACGCAAAAACACATCAGCGAAAGTAATGCGGCATTGATTGCTGAACTGGCAGAATGTCACCCTTATTATGTACAGCAGCTTGCCCAGCAAAGCTGGCTTCGTACAGCAACTGACTGCTCTGAAGAGATTATTCATGATGCATACCAGGGAATTGTAGCCCAACTTAGTTTACTCTTTCAGTCAAAGACAGAGGAATTGACAACCCCTCAAATCAACTTTATGAAAGCATTGCTCGATGGGGTTCAGAAGTTTAGTTCAAAAAATATGATGGACGATTATCAACTGGGATCTTCGGCAAATGTAATGAGGATTAAAAGGGCCCTTGAAAACAAGGAGATTATTGATATTCAGGCGGGAAATATCATGGTACTTGATCCCATGTACAAAAGCTGGCTGGTAACCTGTTATTTTCGAAATTAAATTTAAGCAGAAATGGCATCAATAAAAAGTTGGATCAAAGCCGCACGGTTACGCACATTACCTTTAGCAATGTCGGGTATTCTGATGGGAGCTGCTCTTTCGTATTACAAAAGAGGCTTCGATCTCAAAGTGACCGCTTTGGCCATTGTGACGGCACTTTTTATTCAGATTTTCTCGAATTTCGCTAACGATTATGGTGATTCTCAAAAGGGAACCGACAATCAGCATCGTGTCGGGCCAAAAAGAACAGTCCAAAGCGGAGAAATTAGTCCGAATCAAATGAAGCTGGGTATGATTGTTTTGATTATTCTCAGCCTGACAACAGGTATTTGGTTGGTGGCAGAAGGGACAAAAGGATTAAATCTGAGTACTTTTCTTCTTTTTCTGGTGTTCGGAATTGTGGCTCTGATTGCTGCCTACCGCTACACAGCCGGCAGTAATCCATACGGATATGCCGGGTTTGGCGATATAGCCGTATTTCTTTTCTTTGGAATTCTACCCGTGGCCGGTACCTATTTTTTAAATACCCATCAACTTGCCCCCGCGATTTTTCTTCCGGCGGTAAGCATTGGCCTTTTTAGTACCGGCGTTCTAAACCTCAACAATATGCGCGACATCGAGAATGACCGCAATTCAGGAAAAAATACAGTGGTGGTGCGGATGGGAAGCAAGAAAAGCAGAATCTATCACAGCTTGCTTATATGGTCAGGTATTCTGACCTCTGTAGCATTTACATTACTAAACGGAAAGTCAACTCTTCAATGGCTGTTTCTGATTTCCTTCCCGTTTTTTATCCATGACCTGATTCAAATCAACAGCATCGGCAAGCCCAATCAATTAGATCCTTTCCTGAAAAAATTGTCGCTGACAACGCTGCTTTTTACGGTCTTGTTTGGGCTGGGAATTGTATTGATTTAAGATGCCAGATCTACGATTGATGATTTGTTCGATCTTCAATTGTCACGGCCATTCACATGCCATCCCATTCAGAGGGAAAATGAAACCGAGTGGTACAGGAGCAATGGGAAGAAGAACCTTAATGCGAATCAATCTTGGCGCCGAAAGCCAGATCGCCGGCATCTCCAAGTCCAGGTACGATATACGACATCGGGGTCATTTCCGGATCGACAGCTCCAATCCAAAGGGTAACATTGTCGGAAGTAATGTTATTTATTACTTGTTCAACTCCCTTGGCACTGGCAATAATTGCCACCAGATGAACATGTTTAGGTGTTCCTTTTTTAAGTAGCGCCCTGTATCCGATTTCCATCGATGCCCCTGAGGCCAACATGGGATCAGATAGAATGACATCTTTCCCATCGAGCGAAGGAGAAGCCAGATATTCAAATTCGATATGAAATTCGCTTTTTTCGTCGTATTTCCGGTAGGCCGAGATAAATGCATTTTCAGCACGGTCAAAAATATTCAACAAGCCTTGCTGAAGTGGTAATCCGGCACGTAATATGGTTGCTAAAACAGGTTGTTGAACCAAGGTTTGAACATTGGCAATCCCGAGTGGAGTTTTTACCTCAGTTTCTTCGTAATCCATCACTTTGCTGATTTCATAAGCAAAAATCTCACCTAAACGCTGAAGATTTGTGCGGAACCGCATCGGATCTTTCTGAATAACTTCACATCGGATTTCTGAAATGAACTGATTGAAAACGGAATTCGCCCCCCCAAGTATATTTACTTTCATGATAGAAAAAGTTTCGGCGAAAGTAATGAAAAAGACAACGTCAGTTTGAAGAAAGATGTGAAATTATTTTTTAAAGAACCGAAGGATTTTTGGGAGCCTGTTTTGATGAACTGAAAAATAAATCTGGGGCATTGCGCCAAATCCGGCATAAAAACGAGCTACACCGGAAAGGTTCGAGCCTTCAAAGTCGAGAATCAGGTTTTTTCCAGTGTTGTTATGGATGAAGGTGTCAATCAGCAGAAACATAGCGCTTTGTTCTATTCCCTTCTCGCTCGACGATGCGGCCAGGTAAATACTTTTCTGGTTGGAGTGAAGAAAAAAAACAGCAGCAACCAGGTTGTTGCCTGAATCCCAGGCTCCGTATATTTCGCCCAGCTGGTAGTAAAGTGCATGGCTAATTACCTTTTGCAAGGCCAGGTAATGCTTTGATTTCAGTTCAGGAGATTTATTTTTCAGGTTATTCCGTGTGAATTCAAGAAACATTTTGATATCGTAAACCGGTGTGATGGAAACCTTATTCTGAATGGCTTTTTGAATGTTCCGCCGGGTATTGGCATTGTAATAGATACTAAAATCAGTAGTGCCGGAATGAAGTAACAAATGATAGGTGATATTCTGCTTGATGCTGAAATGGTTTGTCGTTGGCGTGTTCCCGAGGTTCAGGTTCATGTCTGTTAGCCTGAATTGCTTCGGAATGGCATGCAAAAACTGGTTGATGATTTCAGGTTCAGGAGGGAAATTCGAAAAAACCCCGAGTTGCTGCGTGAAAAAAGGCTGATAAACATAATGGATTCCCAGTTTGCTGTTGTTAACAAGAGGCATAACGTACAGGTAATCGCCCCAAATCAAAGCATCCCAATGCGGGCATATGCGGTCGAGGTACCAGCTGAAAGCATAAACGATCCCAAAGGGTGAACGGTCGATACATTGGTCCCATTTCTGAAAATCAATGTCCTTATTCTTTACAAGATAGATTTCAGGATTGTTCATTTGAATACTTTAAACCTGTCTCCAGGACCTGTTCAAAAACTTTGCGCCAACCCAGCCATTGCCCGGTATCTTTCAACGACTCGTTGTGCCACAGGCTGATGAATGATCCATTCACTTTCTTTACTTCAAGCATTATTTCTTCAATCTGTTGCCAGGCTTTTTCAGGGCTCAGGTGAAGGTAGCTTTTCAGGGTCGCGTCCATAATCTGAAACGGATGAATGATCAATTCAGTACTCTGGTCCAAACTCAGATCAAAAAAAGGGAAAGGGGTGCACGTTCCGGCCCTGAATCCCGGAAGGCTGGCAAAACCCATCGTATAATCGTTAGTAATATCCGATTTCAGTAAGTTCTGATAGGTTTTTGGGAATTTAAGTTTCAGGAAGTGTTGCCTGCTTTGGGTCACCGGCTTCTGGATAATGTTTTCAAGCCGGAATTTTTCCTTTTCAAACAACCAGGGTTTATGGTTCGAATCATAGGATGGATGAATGCCCACTTCACAAACCGATGCCAGGCTGATAATTAACTCTCTGAAATATTTATTCTTATGCGAAATATTCTTGTCGTATTGGTTTCGGTCGCCGATCAGGAAAAAAAACAGGATGTGATGCAAAAGTCCTTTGTATGTTTCAAGAATGTATTTGTACGTATCGTACGGGTCTTTTCGGATACCCAAGAACACGATTAAACGCTGTTTCAGTTCGTCTCCTCTGCGATGAAAAATGGCTTTCAGAATAGCTCCGAAGGAAACAATCGGATTTTTATTCTTGAACGCCCAGGCATTGTCGATGTCGATGGTAGTTAAAAACTGAAAGGTTCGCTTTTGAATTTCAAATCCCGGAAATTGTCCGGTAATCTTTTCAGCAAGCCAATAGGCCATCTGGTCAACAACCGGCAGGTGATTTAGCTGGTGGCGGGCCAGAAGATTTTCAGAATCGGTAAAACGTTCATGTTCGTCGGTACTTTCCGAAAGGTATTCTTCGTACCGGGTAATCAGATAAAAAGTACAGGCAAACGGATCGAAAGGTAAAAAGGAGTCGATGGAACTTGGAAAAAACAACCGAAGCTGGTTGTATTCAACTTCGGTGGTATCCTGAGGCATGATGTTATTCTCAAACAGGATGGGGTGAGCATTCAGGAACAATCCGGAAAAAAGGCCGGCCGGCGAATAATTGATTTTGGGCAGATTGGATTGCAGGAATTCGTTCACACTTGAGGTAAAAATAACTTCAACGCCAAGTATTTTCTGAAAGATGAATTCAAATGTATATTCTACCCGCGAAGTAACTTCGGGCACGTAAATAAGAATCGTTGTCTGCTGCGTCTGTTCCACACGGTAAAGTTAGTTCCAAATTCCAAATTTCAGGGTTCAAATTGTACTGATCACATTTGAACCTATCGATTGGATATTTAGTATTGTTTATTCGACATTGGATATTTGTCCTCAATTATGCTTCAAATAATTCCATATACACTTCAATCAGATTTGCCCTTCATCGGCGAAGCTAAAATACGCATCATTCCCGATAATCAGGTGATCGAGCACCGGAATATCCATTTGTTTGCCGGCATCTCTGATTTTTCGGGTAATTTCTTTGTCAGCTTCGCTTGGAACCAGGTTGCCCGAGGGGTGGTTGTGGCATAAAATAATCGAACATGCCTGGTTTTCGAGAGCTAACTTCAGGATTATTCGTACATCGATGACTGTGCCCGACATGCCTCCCTGGCTTATCCTGAACTTTTCTTTGAATATGTTATTGCGGTTAAGCAGCATCACCCAGAATTCCTCGTGCGGTAGATCGCTCAACAGTGGTTTGAAGATGGCTGCAGCATCGGCGCTGGTCACTACTTTTGGCTTTTCTACTGGTTCCGATTCCTTGCGTCGCCGTCCCATTTCAAGGGCAGCCATGATGGTGATGGCTTTCACATCACCGATTCCTTTGAATTTCTTCAGTTCACTGATATTTTTTTTACCCAGTTCGTTGAGGTTGTTGTTGACTGAAGCTAAGATTCGGCGTGACAGTTCAACCGCCGATTCATCCAAATTTCCAGAGCCAATCAGGATGGCAATGAGTTCGGCTTCAGAAAGTGAACGGATACCATTAGCCTGCATTTTTTCACGGGGACGATCTTCAACGGCCCACTGCTTGATACTTGGTTTTTTATACATCAGGGGATCAATTATGCTTACCTAAGTTAAGAAACTGCAGAGTAATTGCCAAACTTAAATGATGATGAATTTATGGCGTCTGTTCTGTAATTTGGTGAGAAGCTATACCTGCTGTTTCATCTTTTGTATTTTATCCAGTAGTAACTGTCGCCTGACCGGTTTTGAAATGTAATCATCACAATGTCCCGGCAACATTTCCCTGATCATCATAAACAGGAGAACCCTTTATTCGAATCCATATTTTTTTCTGGTCTTTCCGCAAAAGTTCAACCTCGTAAGTGTCCTTGATTCCTTGCAGTCGAAGATCCTTTTTCGACTGAACAACCGGCTGTGATACCTCATCAAATAAGATTTTGAAAGCGATTTCCCCAATGAGTTCTTCTCGCGAATAGCCTGTCAGGTCGCAGGTTTCTTCTGTAATGCGTTTATGAAGGAATTTCATTCATAATAATCCCTTATTTCCCATCTTCTCTTACCACCACAAAAGAGGCCATATTCAATTTATTTACATTAATCTCATATGCAAAGCAGGCTACCATCAATTTCGATTTCAAAAAATTATACCGTTAATATTGTCATTAACCAGTAAGATATTGAATCAGGCGCTACAAGTTGGCATTTTAAATTTTATTCCAGATGAATTCAGTATTTGGCTTTATATGTTTCGAGAGGGAACAGGAAAATATTGAGCAGTGGACGATTTCATTATTACTCCATTGCATCCTTTTCAATCAGGCAAATTACATTCGGGTGCAACCATAGGAAAGATGCAGGTACAGAACAGGTGATTTGTTGGGATAAAAACTGACTGACAATGGTTCTTTTTTGGGAGCCAACAATCAGGATAAGTATGAGTTTCGTATGTAATATATCTGCCATCCCCAATGTTAGCCCAAACGTCGGAGGTTTTTGCATCCCGAGTGCCATCGGGTGTTGAAGCGACTTTGCCGAAAGTTCAGCAATGTGGCAATTGGGTTGCAAAAAACCGGCAGGTTCATTAAAAGCAAGATGGCCATTCATTCCAAGGCCTAAAATGCACAGATCGATCGGGCCTTGCAAGTTCAGTTTATCCTGAATATTTGTGCACTCCTGCGTTGGCTCTTCCGGATTGCTGTTAAAACTGATGAACCGGGAATCGGAGACCTGAAGTGGATGAATCAGGTGGGCTTGTAAATAGGATTCACAGGTGTCCGGATGATTCATGGGTATTCCGCCCCATTCATCAAGTTTAACAATCCTCAGCTCAGCAAATATTTCCGGTCGTTTTTGATATTCTATACCGAGCAAATCGTAAGTTTCGGTAGGGCTTCCTCCGGTGGCTGCACAAAGCAAAAGATTTTTGTTCTTCTCGATTTCCTGAAGAATAAGATCTTTTGCTTTGTGGCTTAATTCCTGATATGTGCTGCAAACTTCGATTTTCATTCAATCCAATTTATTGAATTAAAGTTTTAATTCACCCCAGCCTGTCCGGTACTCCCTCTTTACAAATTGATTGGCAGCTTCAAAGTTGGTGATTCGCATATTTGGGCCGTCCCATTTAAAATTGATGTATCGTCCGGGGAAGACAAAACCTTCCATTTCGCCATAAACCGGGTCAATCCGCTTTACTTTTTCGCGAATATTGAAACTACGCAGCAAAAGGTTTCCCATCAACACTGTTTCGGTAAGCGGACCGGCATAACCTTCGAAAGGAGAATCGACTTCAGCCTTTCCATAACCGGCAATGCAGGCATCGATCCATTGCCAGTAATGGCCATCCATATCGCCTTCGACCCGCGCGTATTTTTTAGGGACTTTGGTTTGCTCATTTAATGAAAGTGGCAGTAAAACCGGGCTCCGTCCACCCCAGCCACAGGCCGCTTTTGCCTTGCTTCCGACAAACAAAGTACTGCCTTCAAAATCATTCAACCCGGTAAAATCGCCCATAATATCATTCATATTTCCTTCGCCATCCAATTCCGAAGGGCGATCAGGTGTGATTCCGCCATCCATCCAGTAGAGGTCGAGGTTCTTGCCATTTTTCAGTTTGTACTTGAACTTGATTGAGCTGGAAACTGGTCCGCTTTCCGGATACTGCGCTTCCGAGAAAATGCCATCGTAAACCGTACTTGCACTTCCTGAAACTTCAGTTGGATAGCCCAGTTCGAGCAATTTGAATGGCGGCCCGATGATGTGACAGCCCATGTCGCCCAAAGCGCCGGTTCCGAACTGCCACCACCCGCGCCAGTTAAATGGCACCAGATTTTCGATGTAATTTGTCTGTTGAGCTGTTCCGAGCCACAAATCCCAGTTCAGTTCTTTCGGAACCTGAACATTGGCTTTAGGCCATGGAATTCCTTGTGGCCATACCGGCCGGTCGGTCCAGCAATACACTTTTTCAATGTCGCCGAGTATTCCGGCTTCGAGCCATTCACGCAAAGTACGCATTCCCTCTGTTGAAGCTCCCTGGTCGCCCATTTGAGTAACTACTTTATATTTTGAGGCTGCCTGTGTTAAAATCCGTGCTTCATAAATATCATGTGACAACGGTTTCTGAAGGTACAAATGCTTATTCAGCTGCATGGCGCTCAATCCGACAATGGCATGGTTGTGATCGGGGATAGCCACAGTAACCGCGTCAAAATTTTTGCTTTCCTTATCGAACATCTCGCGCCAGTCGTGGTAAAATGGCGCTTTCGGATATTCTTTCCGGCGGTCAGCGGCCATCCGGTCATCCACATCGCACAAGTGAGAAATCAC
>JAUXUF010000189.1 GCA_030684645.1 Bacteroidota bacterium
TTCTTTTGCTTTCTTTAACATGTTTATGCTCACATTTGATTTCTGTTGGTCAGGTAAAACTGTTGGTCAAAGTTCCAAAAATCGATGGGAAATATATAAATATTTACAATCCCAAAGGGGATGTCTTCCCAGAACCCTCGACAGAAGAACTTAAGGCAGGTCATTTTTATAATGAATGGGTGCCCAACGACCATACTTTTGTCAAAGGAGATGATGGGTGTTGGCATATGTTTGGAATAACCCACCCCCTCACAAGCATAAGTTTTGAAAGAATTCACGATGGCGAGAATATGGCTTTTCATGCTGTCTCTCCCCGTGGATCACTTAAACAGACACTTATTGCAGGTTCATGGAAAGATAAACCCAAGGTACTCACTCCCGTCGAAAGACCTGGTGACCGGAATGAACATCATGCGCCGACCGTAATAAAAAAGAATGGTTTGTATTTTATGATATGGGGGCCGAAAGCCCCATTACGGTATGCAACATCAAAAAATCTATATAAATGGGAATACAAGGGCAAACTGGAAAATACACCCGATCAGCGTGATCCGGAACTTTTTTTGTGGAAAGGGATTTACTACCTGGTCACCTGCGGTGGCAATCGGGTTAATCTCTCGATATCAAAAGACTTGCTGACTTGGACGAAACATGAATCGATTTTGATACTAAAAGACAATTTGGATGCAGAATCACCATCTCTGATTCGTTACAACAATACTTTTTACCTTATTATATGCGGATGGAACCACATTTGGGATGAAGCATCTCTTGATGGTGCTTATCAGCACCTTAGCTATGTGTATCAGTCCGATGATATTTTCAAATTTAATCCGGACAATCTGGTTACAACACTAGATGCCCATGCACCTGAAATATTTCAGGACGAAAAGGGTGACTGGTATATCTCCAGTGCTGAATGGCCATATAGAGGTGTCAGTATTGCCCATTTATTTTGGCAATAGGCGGTGCATTGTTTCATTCAAGGAAAGTATTACAACTGTAAAATTGAACGATAATGAAAAGAACACTAGAAAATAAATATTACCGGTCGATACTTATCGGAGTATTTGTCATTTTAATGGCCTGTACTTCTAGAGTAAAAAATTCAAATCAGATGAAGAAAAATATTAATTTTTATCCAAAAGGTACTTACGGTTACGATTCGGCATTTCTTGCCAAAGAAAAGGTAGAAACTATCGAATTGAAAGATGAGGGTTCTGATTCACGTGTTTTGATAGCCCCCGGTTTCCAGGGGCGTGTAATGACCAGTTCCTCAGGTGGCGTCGAAGGGGCCAGTTATGGGTGGGTCAATTATAAATTAATCGGTTCTGGTGAAAGGAATAGCCAGTTCAATCCGTTTGGCGGGGAAGAAAGGCTCTGGCTGGGGCCAGAAGGCGGCTCTTTTTCCATTTACTTCGCAAAAGGAAAAGAACAGGTTTTTGCCAATTGGAGGGTTCCGAAAGAGATTGATACAGAAACTTTCGACGTTATAGAAAAAAAGTTGAAGAAAGTAAGCTTCCGGAAAGAGTTTTCGCTGACAAATGCTTCTGGAACAATTCTGAATATCGGGATTAACCGGACAGTAAAAATTCTTTCCAAAGACGAGATAGAACAAGCATTACAGCTTCCTCTAGACCGCTCATTAAACTACGTGGCCTTCGAATCAGAAAATAAATTAACAAATAAAGGAACTAATGACTGGACAGAAAAAAGTGGTGTTTTGTCTATTTGGTTACTGTGCATGTTTAATCCATCTGAGCAGGGAGTGGTATTTATTCCTTTTAAACGGGGAAGTGACGCAGAATTGGGGAAAATTGTGACGGATGACTATTTTGGAAAAGTTCCTTCCGACCGTCTAAAAGTAACGGAGGATATCCTTTTCTTTAAAACCGATGGAAAATACCGGAGTAAAATAGGTATTTCCCCTCAACGGGCACTTTCGTATTGCGGAAGCTATGATGCAAAAAACCAAGTGCTTACTCTGCTTTGGTACTCCAACCCGACTATTCCTTCTAAGTATGTGAATTCCAAATGGGGAAATCAGGTTGACCCGTTAAGTGGCGATGTACTTAATTCATATAATGATGGCCCGGTAGAAGATGGTTCGGTCATGGGGCCGTTTTATGAGATTGAGAGTTCTTCACCAGCCGCTGCCATTTCTGCCGGGGAGAGTATGACACACACCCAGCGTATATTTCATATTACTGGTGATGAAGATAAGCTAAGTTTAATAACAGAGCAGCTTTTTCATGTTTCCATTGATGAAATCAAACATGTATTCTGAATCACAGATTCGATGACCTAAATTCTACTATGGCTTACCCTATAGTTGGTAACCGCAAAATATTGTCGTTCTTATTCTCTGACTAAAAAAATAAAACAATTATAAACCAAAAGCCAAAGTTGAAGGATTAAGTCTGTTTTAGCAATTTAACCCCGCCAATGGAGGTATGAAAATTAGGAGCAAAGATTATGAATAGTTCTTTTGTACATATAATATCGCGAATCGGAATGATGGGAATATTAATGACTTTTTTATCAATAGTCGCTTTTTGCGGAACCAATATTAAAGTTTCATCGCCCGTCAAAACAAAAATGATTGAAGATTTTAACCGGTTTTCAACGAAAGCCGGATTAAACAGTACAAATGTAATGGAAAAGTGGACGGTTGGTGCACCGGTTGATATTGATCTGGTTGATACTCCAGCTCCCGGAATAAAAAAAGCCCTCAAATTTACTCCGGAAACAAGCAATGGTTCTCAGCCGGGTTTTGACTTTGGGATTAAACTGAAAGATACCGATTTTACCGGAGCAGATGGAATCCGTTTCTGGGTTAAAAATTTATCCTTATCGAATCGTGAATATTTAATAAAGATCAGTTTTGATGAAGCCTCAGGAGAAAGATGGGCTGGAAAAGAAAGTAGTATAAAATATATTCTCATAAAAAACGACGGTGCCAGGAAAAAAAACCAGAACAGTAAAGCAGAAATAAGGATACCGATAGGGTTTGAGGGGTATATTGAAATTGCGATGAACCAATTTGCTTTGGCATCTTCGGGCAAAGTAAATGGTGTGTTGGAATTGAATAATATATCTGGTTTCCACATTGGAGGAGACAGCAAAAAAGATAAGGGGGAATCATTACTCATCAGCAATTTGATGATATACGGTGATAATGTTGTTAAAACAAAAATGATCGAAGATCTATCCCGTTTTTCAACTACTGCTGAATTAGACAGTTCCAATGTAATAAATAATTTGGCCGGCGGAGCACTGGTTGATATTGCTCTGGAAAGCAGTCGGGCCAATGGGGTAGTCAATGCAATCCGGTTTACTCCGGAAACAAGTAATGGTATTCAGGCAGACTTTGACTTGGGGATCAACTTATCGAATACTGATTTTACAGGAGCAGATGGAATCCGTTTCTGGACGAAGAACTTATGCACCAATCATAATGAATTTATTATACGTATCTGTTTAAATGAGGGTTCGGATGAAAGATGGGGCGGATCAGATAATGTAATTAAATATACACTTGTTAAGCCTGATGGAACAAGAATCGGTGCCATGGATGTCTTTGGGGCGATAAGGATACCAAAAGGTTTTGAAGGTTTCGTCGAGATTGCAAAGGACCAGTTTAAGTTGGCTTCAAGGAGCAGGGTAAATGGAATGCTGGATTTGAATGATATTGCCAGCTTCCATATAAGAGGTAACAGCAATAATGAAAGAGGCGAATCATTCCTAATCGGCAACTTAATGATTTATGGAGATCATATAATAGATACAAAAGTAATAGAGGACTTTAGCCGATTTGCAAATACAACAGAATTGAATGCCCCAAGCTCAATAAAGAAATGGACTGACGGTGCACAAGTTGACATTACTTTAGAGAATACTCCGTCTCCCGGAATAAAAAAAGCCCTCAAATTAACACCCAAGGCAAATAACGGGACTCAATCGTGCTTTGATTTTGGAATTAACTTGACAAATACAGATCTAACAGGGGCTAACGGAGTCCGTTTCTGGACGAAGAACTTATGTACCAATCATAATGAATACATTATAAGTGTCTATTTTAATGAGAGCTCGGGGGAAAGGTGGGCAGGGACAGAAAAAGGAATTAACTATACGCTCATTAAGATTGATGGTTCAAGAATAAATGTTCAGGATAGTGGTGCAGAAATAAGAATACCAAAAGGGTTCGAAGGTTATGTTGAAATTGCGAACGATCAATTTGAACTGGTTGAAAAGAGTAAGGTAAATGGCAAACTCGATTTGAATGATATTGACAGTTTCCACATTTGTGGAGATAGCAATAACGAAAGAAATGCGCCTTTGCTTGTCAGCAATTTAATGACTTATGGGGAAGATGCAAATATGGATTTTATAGTAGAACTACCGGATTTGACCGGTGCAGTAACAGTTAATGCCGCAAACTTTGGAATAAGTACGACCTCGTCTGATAACACGATGTCTTTAAATAGAGCCATCGATTATTGCAAACAGTTTCCCTCTTCTATCTTAGCAATTCCTTCAGGTATTTATCGTTTTAACAACACCCAGACCATTAATGTCAATAATATGAATAATTTCTGCATTGATGGTAATAACAGCGAATTCATCTTTTCTAACCTTGGTCAATTTCGTCTTAATGATTGCACCCACGTGCTTTTAAAAGATGTCAAGGTCGATTGGGATTGGGAAAAAGAAAGGCTTGCTTCTCTTGCAGAGGTTATAAAGATTGCAGATGAATCTGCATTTATCGAATTCGAATTCCCGGAGCTTGAGTATGTTGATACAACTCTTTGCTTTTACACCATGAACCAATTTGACAAAAAGACAATCTCTCCTGGCACAGAAAATGGACAGGAATTCTGGATAGATAGACTTGCAACTAAAAAGGTTGAAATGGGAAATAAACCGAATCAATTAAGGGTTTATCCTAAAAAAGGAAGCTTTACAAATCTATCAGTTGGCAACCTGTTTTTGGTGCGACATACGCCAAGACGCGGCTCCGCATTTATTGTAAATAATTGTACCCATACAACCCTTAAATGTATCACAATCTATTCCGCACCAGGAGCTTGCTTTATTATTTCAGGAGAAACACACCATACAAGGCTTGATTCTTGTATGGTCTGTTTAAGACCCAATTCAAACCGTAGAATGTCTTCCGAAGCTGATGGTTTCCATATTATACAATCAAAGGGCTATACAATTATTGAAAATTGTGATTTTTCATTTATGGGAGATGACGATGTTAATATTCACGATTGTATTGGATTTGTTTCGAGCAGAGTTGATGATCATACCTTATCACTAGAAAATACTTATGTGGGTGATCAGGGAGACATATTTGAAATCAGAAATCCCGATTTTTCAAAGTCAGGCGACGTGCTTGAACTTTTAAGTAAAACAGGATGCAGGTTGACATTTAAAGGTGTAATTCCCAATTATGTTACTGCAACCTATATGATACTTAATAAAAGATATAACAGTTCAAATTATATTATCCGGAATAATTATTTTCATCATAATAGGGCAAGAGGACTTTTGCTCCAATGTAGTAACGGTATTGTTGAAGACAACACATTTGACACTACACAAGGTGCTGCAATATATGTAATGATGGAGACATTAAGTAATCATTGGTACGAAGGAATTGGGGTCAACAATCTTAAAATCTGTAACAACATATTCCAAAACTGCAATGTGAACGATTGGACGTCTGTGATTGATATTATGGCAGTCATTCCTAATAAAAATTCAAACTTCCCAGTCTTTACAAATATCACAATTGCAAATAATAAATTTATTGAATTTCCATCGGGAGTTATCTACATTAATAAAGCAAAAGGCGTAACCATTAAAAATAACACATTTGCCTGCTATAAAAGAAGAGCAAATAATAAGATAAACAGGGGCTATTTTTATGTGAATCGTTCTAGTGATATTCGCATAAAAAATAATGTATGGACACCCTCACCTTATATTACTTCTCCAGGATACATTGATACAAACCCTGATGGAGATAGTAAACCCAATCGTGTGACCTACTTCTAAAAGTTCACCTATGACAAATAAATAGCAAAACCAGAATAATCAGAAAGCGTAAGTAATTGCTAATTATACGAATAAAAAACAAACCTGCATTATCAGCAATAATGATTGAATTTTAAAATATTCAGAAGTTTTTAAACTTAAAGGATAAATCAATGCTTTATGAATTTACATAAGTTTTCTAGAAGAAATAAGATAAATATTATACTAATCTGTTTACTGTCGTTAGAATCAATACTGTCGTCAGTTGTTTATGCGCAAGAGCAAAACACAGGGTCATCTTTACCCTCATGTATTGTTGAACGACTGAATGATCCGGCTCTTGTGGCGAAAGGTGATACCAAGATATACAGTGGCAAGTACCTTGATGCAATAAA
>JAUXUF010000191.1 GCA_030684645.1 Bacteroidota bacterium
GTTTGATTCATAATATTTGATTTAGTTAATGGTTTAATAATTCAGGGGTTTATTAATAATATTAAATTAAAATAGATAAAATTATGTAAAAACAAAAACTTAATCATCAGCCGGCCCGGTAAATCAATTTACATTTGTAAAATCAGCACTATTCCGGCTTTGATATTCTTAACAAGGGTAAAAACTAATTTTCAGAATGCAATATTTTTCGGTTGAGAAATATTATTTGAGGCCCGAAAGCCTTATTCAGGTAATAAGAAATAATCCTTTTTGCTTTTTGTTCAGGTCCGGCAAATTTAAATAAACCGGGTTCCTGAGAAATTAGCTTTGCTATAAAACTAAGAACCTGTTAGGCAATAAAAAGGAATTTGCTCAGACCTTAAAGGTTATAAAGCATCAACCTTTTGAGTGGCAATTATGTCCTTTTCCCTGACTGTTTGCGGATGAATGGAGGAACAAGAAAAAGTTGTTCCTCCTTCAGGATCAATTTTAATTGTTTAATACTGGTATTACCCTAGCCTCCGGACGAATCCTTCATCAAAATCTACTCCTTCCTTCAGAACATTCCGGAAGCTATCTTCTTAAGTTTTTTCAGGAAATTAGTGTTTTCAGATAATTGAAATTCAGAAGCTTCGTCATCAATGCCTTTGTGTCCCTTCCTGCCTTTGTTTCAATTTCAATAATATCATTCAAAATACTTTCAGTCAGATCCGGATAATTCACAGGAACTATTTTTCCGTTTGAGACCCATTCAATTATTTTTTGCAGATTTTTTTTCTTCAGACTCTTTATAACCGGGACACCCATATCTTTTAAGGCTGCTGCATTACATTGCTGTTCATATTGTCCCTTCATTGGTATTACCATCAGTTTCTTTTTCAGAAACAAAGCTTCTGCAGGGGTTTCAAATCCCGCCCCACAAAAAACGCCCCTTGATTTTGACATACTATCAATGAATTCTTCATTGTTAATTGGCCTTATCCATACATTTCCATTTCGAAATGACTGTTTATTATGTTTAGAAAATACCTGCCATTCAATATCCTCAACCATCGACAAAATTTTTACGATTCGTCCATCGTCATAAGCGGGGAGGTAAACGGTATAATGCCCTGTGTCTGACGGCTTTTTTAACCTGATTTCACTTCGAATGACCGGACTGAATATATTGGTATCATAGGGTTTAAAGTGAAACCCATATTGACTTGCAGAAGGTGCATAGGAACGCAAAATGGTTTTCCCAATCGGATCAAAGTTCCCCGCTTTCGGCGATTTTTTATTTATTACGGCAGCCTGATGGCTAACCGAGACACAAGGTTTGCCGGCAAAATAACAAGCCCAGGATGAAACGGGTTCGAAATCACTGATCACCAGATCATATTCATTAACAGGGAGTGATCTGATATCTTTCATCAATTGCTTCAAACGGGATTTTTTGAACGTTTCAGTGATGTCAACATTTCCCTTTTTTCCAAAAATAAAGCTTAACCCATGAAAACGGTATTGAATTTCAAATGGCAATTCAACATCAGCCTGAATACCGCTGATCAGAATATCTATATCATGATTTTTCCTGAGTAAAGGAACGATCTCCCTGGCACGGGTCACATGTCCATTACCTGTACCCTGGATGGCATACAGGATTTTCATGAAGTTCTTAAATTGAATTCAGCAAGCATTTGATTAAACAATTGCCTGATATTCATTTCATCAGATTCCTCCTCAGGTACACTCATCATGGCAGATCTTTCAGAATCACTGAAACGAAATAATGTCCACTTCCCCTTATGATATTCCAGTGCAGAAAGATTTTCTATCCAGTCGCCGGAATTCAAATACATGATACTCCCATGATCCTGTTCGACCTTTCGCATTTCCGGATGATGAATATGTCCGCAAACAACATACTGATAGTTATTGCTGATACCGATATCTGCAGCTGTTTCCTCAAAACTGTTGATGAACTTCACAGCACTTTTTACACTGTTCTTCAATTTTCTGGAAAAGGAAAGTTTTCCCTTGTTAAATACCTTTTCTGAAATCCAATTGGCAAAGCTGTTAATCACGATCAGTGAATCATAACCAATAGCCCCAAGTTTTGCAAGCCATTTTGAATGCTGCATGGTCACGTCAAAAACATCCCCGTGAAAGATCCATGCCTTTTCATTGTTTTCCAGCTCCAGAACCAGCTTATTGACGATCTGAAAAGAACCCATTTTAAATCCTTCAAACTTCCTCAGCATTTCATCATGATTCCCGGTAATATAATAGACTTTCACACCCTTGCTTAGCCAGTTCATTAAGTGTTTGATAACTTTCATATGGCTTTTTGGCCAGTAACTTTTACTGAATTGCCATATATCAATGATATCGCCGTTTAAAACCACAATTTTAGGCTTGACGGATTTCAGATAATGCAGAAGTTCTTTGGCCCTGCATCCGTATGTACCGAGATGTACGTCTGAAATAACGAGGATATCTACAGGTCGTTTTTCTCTTTTCATTCTAATGTTTAAAAATCGGCTTGATTCCTGAACAATGAAGAAACATGAAATTTAACAGGATAGAAAGCAGATATGCCAAGTTTTACTTATTTTAATGTAAAAGTAAAACAACTATGTTACCTGAACATTAATCAGGGATTAGGAAATTGTTATCTGCCGGTTTACAGGCCCTTGCCGATAGAAAAGAATCAATGATCATATCCTGACAAAATAATTTAATTGCTGAGGCAATTCTCAGCCAACAATTCAATCAACCTGTAAGAGGCAATAAAAAGACAAGGTGGAAATCAATTAATCAAGGCGGATGTCGAGATCCACAGTATGATAGATTAGGGTGTAGTAAGTAATTTATTGAAAATGGGGGTTGGAATGTTTTCCATTAAGCAGGAATGAGAGTGAAGTTTTTATATAAATATTCGTAACAAAAAGTAAATACTTTCGTTTTAAATAGAAAAACATTACCTTTCATTATGAAAAGAACAGAACGGATATATACTGGACAGACAAAAAAGGCGACTAATGTAGACTCATTGCAGCCATATAACCTAAAAGGATCCATACATAAGGTTTCGAAAGCAAGCGTCTTTGTTGCAAGAGAAAAGGATTTGATGTGGTCTTGTCAAAATCCCAATTACCTAAGTATTGATTCTAATGAAAAAGCATGTAAGATTTTAAAGGAATATCATGAACATTATCAAACCTTCACATTTAAACTGGATAAAATTAAATCTGGGTTACAATCAAATGCAATTGTGCATTTAATAGATCTTTCAGGAACCAACCAAAAAGATATTGCACATTTACTTTCACTTTCTGAGCCTACTATAAGAAAGTATATAAAAGAAGGTAAGCACTTAAATACCGGTTTAAGTGAGCATATACTTGAGCTTTTCGAATTATATGAGAAAGGTATGGATACTTTCGGATCTCTTGAAGAGTTTCGCAATTGGTTACCACATTATAATAGTGGCATTGAAAGAAGGCCAATTGACCTATTGGATACAATAACTGGTATAAGGGTAGTAATGGATGAATTGACTAGAATTGATCATGGAATCCTTGCCTAAAATTATTTATGCTAGTTTACAGAATTTGCCAATCTAAATACGCAAGCACACTTATTGGTCCCGGTATTGAAGGAAGGTGGAACTCACAAAACCAAAAGGTTATCTACACTGGAGGTTCATGTGCACTTTCTTGTTTGGAAGTTGCGGTTCACAAGAGTGGAGCAAGTTTAACTTCTGGTGAGTTTTCAATTACAACAATAGAGATACCAGATAAATTAAAAATAATAGGTATCGATATTAAGGAACTTGGGGAGATAAATTCAGAATGGTATAAGGCATCCAACCATTTGTGCACTCGCTTTTTAGGTGATGAGTGGTTAAAGTCTCTAGAGTCTGCTGTATTAAAAGTTCCATCTGCAATAATTCCAAACGAATTTAATTTCTTATTGAATGTAAACCATCCCGATTTTTCTCAAATATCTATTAAACAGGTAATTAAATTCGTTTTCGATCCTCGACTTAAGTGTGATTCTAACTTTAAATAGTGTTTGGATTATAGAAAAATGATTGATCTGATCTGAAGCGCAAGAA
>JAUXUF010000192.1 GCA_030684645.1 Bacteroidota bacterium
TCCGAATACCACCAAAGTATGTTATAACTGTCACACTACAAATTACAACAATACCAAAAACCCGGCACATAAAACGGCCAATTATTCTACCGATTGTACTTCCTGCCATACAGTCAATGCCTGGATTCCATCCACATTCAATCATACCTTGTATTTCCCGATTAATTCTGGAAAGCATTCTAACATTAGCTGTTCAATATGTCATACCACGCCAACTAATTATACGGTCTTCACTTGTATAACAGCTTCTTGTCATGCCAATGCTCATAACCGAAGCCAGGGTAGTGCCGGATGTTATAAATGTCATCCGACCGGGAAAGATTAGAAGGAAAAATGAAAATCTGGAGAAATAAACAGCGAAGAATCTAATGAGAAAAAGAAAATACACCTTACTGGCAGGAATGATTTTATCACTTTTTAATCTTTATGGTCAGGAATTTAGGCCCCTGGCCGAAGGAAAAGTTTCCTATATCACCTCTCAGAATATCTATGTGAAATTTGAACAAGCCGGAACAGTTCAGGCCGGTGATACCATTTATATCCGAAAGGACGAGAAGTTAATCCCTCTGTTTGTTTCTGAATCGGTTTCTTCTACCTCATGTGTCGGGAAACCGATGGGAATTTTTGATCTTAAAATTGCTGATGTCGTTTTAGCAAAAAGCAGGATTCCAGAAAAACTAATTAAAGAACAGGCTGCTGTAAATGCAGCTACAGTCAAAGTTTCCAATCTGCAGGACACTGTCCTGGCAGCGAATAAGGCAAAGATTCCCGAACCTGAAATGAAACAAAAAATAAGAGGGCGTTTGGCCTTATCGTCCTACTCCAGCTTTTCAAATTCTTCTGCATTCAATCAACGGATGAGATATACATTTTCTTTATCAGCAGATCATATTTCCGGAAGCAAATTTTCTGCGGATAGTTATATTCTGCTTACGCACAAGCTTAATCATTGGGCAGAAGTGAAGGATAATGTCTTTAATGCCTTAAAGATTTACAGCTTGTCTGTTAATTACGATTTAAATAAACAAACCCATTTTTTAATTGGCCGGAATATCAATCCACGGATTGCGAGTGTTGGGGCAATTGACGGGATTCAGGCAGAAACAACAGTCAAAAATTTCTCTTTCGGGGCAGTTATTGGTTCCAATCCGGATTATACTGATTATAGTTTTAATCCTAAACTTTTCGAGTATGGCGCCTATCTTTCACACGAATATAAAAACGATACCGGAAATTTATTCAGTTCATTCGGGTTTTTTCAGCAAACAAACAGAGGAATGACTGATCGCCGCTTTGCCTATTTTCAGCATGAAAATTCGTTGATCAAAAACATAAATCTTTTTGCTTCCTGTGAATTAGACTTGTATGCCTTGAAAAATGGTCTTCCATCCAATTCCGTTAGTTTAACCAGCCTTTATCTTTCGTTGCAATACCGGATGTCCAGGAAATTATCCTTATTTGCTTCGTACGATGCCCGTAAAAATGTGATTTATTACGAGACTTTTAAAAACTATCTCGACCAGATGCTGGAAGATGCGACCAGGCAAGGGTATCAATTCCGGATCAATTACCGGCCAGCCAATTTTATGAGTTCAGGAATAACCGGAGGATATCGTTTCCGGAAAAACGACCTTCACCCGATGCTCAACCTCAATGGATTTTTAATGTTTCCACAAGTGCCCTGGATCAATGCATCGGTAAGCCTTTCAACCAATTGGCTTCAATCAAGCTATGTAAACGGGATGATTTATGGTGTTCGGGTCGATCGGGACATTGTTCCCTCCAAGTTAAGCAGTAGTATATCCTACCGTCTCGTAGATAATACTTACCCGAACTCCAATACCAGTATGTTACAACACATGGCTGAGCTTGAACTTTCGTGGCAGATCAACAGAAAATTTTCCTTTTCTGTAAACTATGACGGTACATTTGATCAGACAAACAAATACAACAGCATTTACATCAATCTCATCAAACGTTTTTGATTCGTGTATTTTAGTTGCCTTCGCTTCTTCTTCCGGAAATTAACAAACTCATTATTAAAGAGACCTTTCTCCCCAAAAAACGATTTGATATATATCAAATAAAATTTTCAGGATTAACGTTTCATCTGAGTTCAAGATGACTACATTTGAGTTGAAATCGATCTTGCCATTATTGTCATTTCAAAAAAAGGGAAAAGGAATCAGGAGGTGAAATTATTTTCTGAATGAAAGGTAACCGCGGAGATTCCCTGCTGATGAGTTTTAAAATCATTTTTGCGTAAATGGAACGGATAATGTTCTTCATGCCATGGCTATGAAAACTGTAATTGAAGCAGTTTTTTCATGCTCATATCAGGAAGCACATTGGAGATTTTGGATGTAAAAGTACGCTTGGGCCAGCATGTGAAAGATGTCATAATACGAATGCCTGGATTATGGAAAATACGATTACAATGCACCAGTTGAGCCGTTTTCCCTTGCAAGGGAATCACGCTGTTCTTGATTGTTCATCCTGTCATAAATCTTCATCCAGACTGCAGTATGAGCCGCTTGGTGTTGAGTGTGTCGATTGCCATAGGAAAGATTACCAGGCTACACATTCTCCGGATCATCAAAAATTAAATTACCCAACCAATTGTGTAGAGTGTCATGGTGAAAAGGCTACAGGTTGGACCTCGTCCAGTTTTAATCATGAAGCCTTCCCACTCACCAACGGACACAACATCAGTTGTGTTGAATGTCATACAAATGGAAGTTATCAGAAGATATCAAACGAATGCGTTTCCTGCCACCAGGTACAGTACACCAATGCCAAAGGGCATGTAGCTTCCAATTTTCCTACCGATTGCACGATATGTCACAATTCAGTGAACTGGCTTCAATCCACCTTTAACCATGCCACAACTAATTTCCCGCTTACTGGCGCTCATATCCCGGTTGATTGTGTCCGCTGCCACGCCACGGGTTATGTCGGGACATCAACCGCATGCAACAGTTGTCATCAAACGAATTATAACCAAACCACAAATCCTAATCATCAAACATTAGGCTTGTCGGCTATCTGTACTGATTGTCATACTACCGTTCCCGGCTGGCAACCGGCTTCATTCCCCATTCACAGCAATTACTATCTGTTGACCGGCGGTCATGCTGTTGTGGCCAACGACTGTGCGGCCTGCCATAAAGGTGTGTCTCCGAATACCACCAAAGTATGTTATAACTGTCACACTACAAATTACAACAATACCAAAAACCCGGCACATAAAACAGCCCAATTTCCTACAGATTGTACAATTTGTCATTCAGTAAATGCGTGGATACCATCAACCTACAATCATGACTTACAGTATTTCCCGATTTACAGTGGGAAACATCAGGGCAGATGGACGCTTTGTTCGGAATGCCATACCACAGCATCAAACTATGCTGTATTCAGCTGTATAATCTGTCATGAGCATAGCAACAAAGCTTCGGTTGATAATGATCATAGCGGTGTAAAAGGTTATTCTTATACCGGTACATCATGCTATACCTGTCATCCACAAGGTAGAAACTAAAAAAGTAAAAAATCCAGGTTAACAGAAATTTGCAGGAATTGTGGTATAATCCGGATTCTGATGAAATCCGGGGACACCTTAAATCCGGTGATTATGTCTGCATTGTAGCAAATAGTTTTTATCTTTAATAAAGATTAATCGCCATATCTATACCTGACCAAATTAACTTTAATGCCTGCAATTCCGCATATTAAAAAGAAGATCGGACGTGCTTACCTGGTCTGGTTTCAAAACAGTAATTTATACCTTCAACTGGAAGAGCCTGCCTGGTTTGTTTTCAGTAAAACGATAAAGAGGTACAAACCTGACACTATTGTTGAAGCATTTTCCGTCCGATATGGAATATCACTTGGAGAAAGTTCCTCATTTGTCAGGGAGATCCGCCTGAAGATTGAAAAGATGAATCAAACAGACCATGTTCGGGATCAAGTAAATGAATTTTCAATCGATCTGAATAAACTCACATTTCTACCTTTTTCTGTTCATCGCTACCGACTGGGAAATAAATTGGTTGAATTTTCATTTGAAACCCACATTTTTGAGCATTACCTGCACCCTTTGATCTGCCATTTTGAAACCACTGAAGAGGTCAATGAAATAACTCTTTTTGAATTATTTGCCCATCAGGAGCAAATTGTTTTTCGGTTTAACGGCGAGGTGAAGGGAATCTGGACTAAAGACGAGACGCAATTGGCAAAAGGACTGATCTTTATGTTCCTGATCAATGTGATGTATGACAAAACTGATACTGACTGGCTAATGACGGTTCATGCTTCGGCTATCACGAATGGTAAGAAAACTATTTTATTCTCAGCGCCTCCCAACCATGGGAAAACCACCATCGCTGCTTTGCTTCAAAAACTTGGGTATCAACTAATTTCTGACGATTTTGTACCCATTGACCGGAATTCGTTGATGGCGCATCCCTTTCCCATTGCCATGTCGGTGAAAGAAACTTCGATGTATTTGCTCTCTCCACTATTCCCGGCATTGAATCAAAAACCACTAAACTATATTTCTCTGGAAAAAAGCGTGCGGTATTTAGCTCCTGACTTTAACCGAAGCATGCAAGAAGCGGTTTTCCCAGTTCATGAATTTATTTTTATACACTACGACCGGTCTGTTGATTTCATCTGGGAAAAGCTGGATCCGGTAAGGGCTGTAAAGTTGCTTCTTGATCAGGCCTGGATAGTTCCAACAAGAGGAAATGCAGAGCTTTTATTCAACCGGATTTTGCAGATGCCGTTTTATCAGCTTACCTATTCGAACAATCAAAAAGCACTGGATGCAATAACCAATCTGTTTGATCAGGACTAAGCTGGAAATGTATTTTTACCCTGAAACTTTCGATGAACCCCAGTGAGAGTATGGCTTGAAGTCCGGAATTTACAATTTGGCGAACAGTTTTTTCAGGCTGACCTCACCGATAATGATGTTTTTCAATTCACTGATAGCTACACGGTCCTGAAGCATAGTGTCGCGGTAACGAATGGTCACTGTCTGGTCTTCCAGGGTGATATGATCCACGGTTACACAGAAAGGCGTACCAATGGCATCCTGGCGGCGATAACGTTTACCGATTGAATCTTTTTCGTCGTACTGGCAATTGAAATCAAACTTCAGGTCTTCAATAATCTCACGAGCTTTTTCTGAAAGTCCGTCCTTCTTCATCAAAGGCATAACGGCCAGTTTGACCGGAGCCAGTGGCGCAGGCAGACGTAAAACCACACGCATGTCTTTTTTCCCTTCGCTGATCAATTCTTCTTCGGAGTAGGATGCAGCCATGATTTGCAGGAACATCCGGTCAACTCCAATCGAAGTCTCAACCACGAACGGAACGTATGATTCGTTTAATTCCGGATCAAAGTATTGAATTTTCTTGCCTGAATACTGCTGGTGCTGCGAAAGGTCAAAATCGGTGCGAGAGTGAATTCCTTCTACTTCCTTGAACCCGAATGGAAAGCGATATTCAACGTCAACCGCCGCATTGGCATAGTGCGCCAATTTATCGTGTTCGTGGAAACGGTAGTTTTCGCTGCCAAACCCAAGGGCCTGGTGCCAGTTCATACGTGTTTGTTTCCATTTCTGAAACCATTCCAGTTCGCTTCCAGGACGAACAAAAAACTGCAATTCCATCTGTTCGAATTCGCGCATCCGGAAGATAAACTGACGGGCAACAATTTCGTTGCGGAAAGCCTTTCCGATCTGGGCAATCCCAAACGGAATTTTCATTCGCCCGGTTTTCTGCACATTCAGATAATTGACAAAAATACCCTGGGCCGTTTCGGGTCGAAGAAAAATCTTCTGTGCGCCATCGGCTGTCGATCCCATATCGGTTGAAAACATCAGGTTAAACTGCCGGACATCGGTCCAGTTGCGGGTTCCGGAAATCGGGCAAACAATTTCCTGATCGATGATGATCTGTTTCAGTTCGTCCAGGTTACTGTCGTTCAGCGCTTTTACAAACCGGCTTTGCAGTTCGTCCCATTTTTGCTGATATTCCAGTACGCGGCCATTGGTTTCGCGAAATTGTTTTTCGTCAAAGGTTTCGCCAAACCGTTTCCGCGATTTCTCGATTTCCTTTTCAATTTTATCTTCGTATTTGGCCAGTTGTTCTTCGATCAGAACATCAGCACGGTATCTTTTTTTCGAATCCTTGTTATCAATCAGCGGGTCGTTGAACGCGTCAACGTGGCCTGAAGCTTTCCAAATGGTAGGGTGCATGAAGATAGCAGAATCGATTCCGACAATATTTTCGTTCAGCAGAACCATGGAGTCCCACCAGTATTTTTTGATGTTGTTTTTTAATTCCACGCCGTTTTGCCCGTAATCGTAAACGGCGCCCAATCCATCGTATATTTCACTCGACTGAAATACAAATCCATATTCTTTACAATGAGCAACCAGTTTTTTAAATAAATCTTCCTGAGCCATAACGATATAATTGGTTATTGATTATTGATTATTGGTAATTGGTTATTCCGGGTTCCGGGTTCCGGGTTCCGGGTAAAGCGATCTTGAATTTGGAATGGTGTTATTCTATTTCCTCGAAGTCAACATATTCCCCTTCTGTATTTCGGGTCCGACTTTGCTCACTTCGTGGCTTCTCAACAGTGACTTCACCTTCGCGTTTCTGTTCACGGGCATTCGACGACTGCCGTGCCTGCATATTGTTTACAGCTTTTTTAACCACAATGGGGAAAAGTAAGCGACCGGCAAATTTTAATGCGTAGTATATGACCACGATTATGCCGACAGTCCTTAAAAAATTAGTGAGGACAAGCATGACAAATAAGAAATTCATAATTGGTATTAATATAAGCCGCTAAAATTAGTAATAAATTGGGAAACGACCATGTTTAAAAATTCGGGCAATATCTCAAGCGGTGAACTTCATTTTTTCTTAACATACAACAAAAAAAAGACTGTCTCAAAAGTCATTAATCAGGTCATCCTGAACTTGTTTCAGGATTTCGAAGCGCTTTAAACCTGAACCCTGAATAACTTCCGGGTAACGATTTTAGCGCTTATAATGACCATTGAGAAAGTCTCTTAAAAATAGCCGATCTACTGAATTTTATTCAGAAACAGGCTTGTGTTTTCGCCCAAAAAGCAGGTTCATCCCAAAGCGGACATTGACATAGTTGGCTTTTGCCGGATCGGCCAGAGCCATCAGGTTGTCGCTCACGAAATACATTTGCATTAAACCTAAACGCATAGCGAGACCCATTCCCAGATTATTGGTCGATTTCCCAATCATGGAATAGCTTCCTGTCAGGCTTAAAAAATTGGCCAGCATGGCATTTGCCGATAAAGTAACCGTGTTTGTACTGATGTCTCCATTTTTATATAAGCGGTCGAGCAAACCAATACTAAACTGATTGTTGAGCTGGTACGTTCCTCCCAGGTAGATTTTTGTCGGAATAGTCACATCGAATACTTCAGAACCAACATCACTTTTCTTTGGCCTGAATGCGTTTTCCATTTTAGTCGTTTCATTCTTTATGAGGTCAGCAGGATCGACATAATTCGCATTGGTACTATCGATTGAATTTGAAAAATCGATGCCTACCCAATTATAGTTTGAAACCTTATTCAGGCTAATCAGATCTTTTTTAAAGGAGACTTTACCCAAATCAACGATACTTCCCGAAAGTGTGATTTTAGGTGTGAGCTTGTAAACTGCGCCCAAATCGAAAGCCATCCCCATATTTCCTGTTTGCATCACGAAATCTTTGGGGTTCAGATTATCAGTGTTCATACCTGTCAAATTGTTATCCTGATCATATTCAGGGGTGGCAGGCATCGACATATTTATTTTAATATCTGTGCTTAAATTCAGGGAAGAGCCATCGGCAGCAGTCTCCACTTTCATGTTCATCCGTTCGGTTTTGAGCGCAAATTTTCCCAATAAAGCCTTTGCTTTCACCCCAACAGTCAGTTTATTTTTAATCACTTCATTCGAATAACCGAATGCCATTTCAGTGTAATCAAAAGCGTTCATTTTCAGATTTCCGAGATCAAAATTCTGGCCCATATATTCGGCATTTCCGTCTTTCAGAAAAGTAACCAGGCTTTTATCGAAGGTAAACTGGGCCACTTCCTTTTCGGTAACACCTATGCTGAAGAACGATTTTTTACTCCGGAAGCCTAAGTAAAACAGGGGGAAACTTAAGTTCTGCTGGATGGAATTTGTCGTACTCAGGGAACTGTGAAACCCTTCAATATCCAGAACCAGCGAATCGGCTAACATTCCTGTCCCCTTATGAATCAGGTCATTGACGGCGAATCCGCTGTTAAAATCAAAATACACACCGGACATGCCGGGTAAGCCAATCACTACAGAACTCGAATCGTTGTGTAAAGCCGGATTCTGCAAATCAGACTGTGGCATTCCTTTCATAAACTGTAAAGTTGTACTTTCCTGTGCCGAAACAGTTGAATATATAGCCATCACGATCAGGCTAATTATTCCTATTTTAGTGAGAATATTTTTCATTTTTAATTGGGATTACAGGTTAACTTTTGCCTTGATGACCACATTCAGTTCTAATTTACTATCCGATAAAATAGTTGCCACACCGGCTCCCCCCGAAGGCGAACTAACCGTTCCTGAAAATACAATTCCGTTGGCTTTCCGGAGGTTCACCATTTCACTGCTATCGAGGCTAAAGGTTTGAGTTGCCTTTACCGGAGTAATTGCACCCGAAGAATTTACCTGTGCAGCGGTTAGAATTTTGGTCTTTTTGGAAGAGCCCAATTGAGTATTCTGAAGGGTATCGATAAAGAAAAGCTGCATGTCAATATCCAAAGGAATTCCATTGGTGGAATTGACAATTAAATCGGCACTTTCCAGTTTTTCGTAATCGCTGCCTGTAATTGCTGAGGTATCTTTAAAGGCCAGGTTGCTTATTTGCAGCTCCATCGGGAGTTCCATGACCATGTCGATACCAAAAGTGGCATCTACATCCAGAAAATTCGGGTTCAGAAGTGTAACCGGAGTCGTTTTGTTAAAATCCACCTTCCCGCTGTAGGAGATCTGGCCTGTTGGCGGAAGCGCAATGAAATTTACAATGTTGGAATTTGACTTGTCGAAGACAATGCTTTTGGTTGCAGCACCTGCACTGATATTGGCCGGAACCGGAATGTCAAATGCAGGCGGGCTTAGCGGAGCTGTCTTTCCGTCCTTGTTTGATGCGGTAAAGTCGAGGTTAATCGTGCCAGGCATCCCGATGGAATTATGAAGGATCAATTCGAGTTTCGGATTGGCCAGTTTAAATCCACCATCGATTTTGTTGAGTAAATCCACATTCATATCAAAATTGCCAGGGTCAATCTCTATCAGACGTTTCCCAAAATCGCCATGAATCGATTTAAACTCCAGGCCGTTCAAGGTTATATCCATTTTTATGGCATCGGTTGACGCATAATCGATATATCCATTTGAACCATTCACTTGAAGAGAAAAAGTATAAGGAATTTGATTATATGGCTGAGCCTGATCAGATGAAAAATTGATTTCAGTACCTGAAAGATCGATGGTTGTAGAATTTCCACTTAATGGAATACTGGCTATGACCGGAACTCCATTTCTCTTGATTTCATCGAGAGAAAAATTGATGGCGCCGGTAAGTTTCGACGAATTAGTGGTTTTAATCAGGAGCGAACCTTTCTTGAGAACAGCTTTAAAAGCCTTCAAATCAGGCTCCGGAAATGTAAACCCAAATACTCCGGAATAACCTTCGAGCGTTTGGGCTGTCACTTTCAGGTTCCCATTCGAAATTCCAAGATTGACCAGGTCAAAACTTATATTAAAATAATCAGCCAGATCAATGTAGACCGGTGTGGAGGAACCTGGGGTTTGAAAAGTCGACATCCTAAACTCAATTTGACTGGACATTTGTACACCAGCTAACGAGACTGATGTTTTACTTGTAGCATCCGGATTAATGTTTGCAAAAGTAAAGTTGGTAATTTTTCGGTTGAACCCAATGTCGTAAAGGCTTCCTGTTATAGTAACAGGGACTTTCAGTTTATTATCCAGGTTAATCTCGAGCGTTCCTTTGCTTAAGCTGATTGTTCTAAAATCAGTGATGCTGTTAAGTGAGTATTGGCTATCCGGACCGTTGTACGAAGCGGCAGGAAAGTTCGAATTCGTGCCATTGAGCGGAACTATTTCGTCGAGCGCTCCATTCGTGTTGTTGACCAAATCGTTTAGCGTAATATTCTTTGAAATACTGACATTAGCAGGTGAGATTTCGCCCAGTTGTTTGTCTCCGGAAGAAAAAGCCTGCTGACTTGGGAATTTCAAAAAATCGCGAACATTGTATGTAAACAAATCATTTTGCCTGTAAACAATCTTGATTAATCCGGTGACAGGATCTTTCGTAAGTACATCTTCGTTTCCTGTATTAGCCGACTGGATAAGGTCCCACACCGAAATGTTGGCTTTGACAACCGGAGCAACCAGTGCAGGATTTAAGTTCACTTCTTTCGATAGCTTATTCATATCAAGGCTATCCAGATTGCAGCTATTTATCAGGAACAGCAGCAATACCATCCAAAACACAAAAGGAAATCTTTTCATTTGGAATAATTTAAGAATTATAACTTCATTAAAATCTGACACTAAAGTACTTTTTTATACTATAACAGAATAATACAATTAGAAAAATAATTTCATTATTACCAAACAGATCGGAACTACAGCTATTTTACACGCACAAAAAAAAAATCCCGGTCATAAATACGATCGGGATTCAGATATGGGTTTTTGAATTTTTATCCGTTTAACGCTTCGGCGCCATTGGTCACCTCCAGAATGGCATTGGTAATGGCTGCCTGGCGGGCCTTGTTAAAGGTCAATGTCAGTTCGTTAATCAAATCAGTAGCATTGTCAGTAGCCTTGTGCATGGCCGTCATTCGCGCTCCGTGTTCGGCTGCATGTGAATTAAGCAAGGCCTTGTAAAACTGAATGGACAGTGACCTTGGAATCAATTGCTCAACGATGTATTCCAGCGAAGGTTCGAAAATATAATTGACATTATTTCGCTTGTTCAGATCAACGGCTGCAGGCAATACCGGCAAAAACTGTTCGCTTACCTGTTCCTGAATGGCGGCATTGATAAATTTGTTGTAAACCAGTTCAACACGATCATATTTGCCATCTACAAAATCGGTCATAATTGATTGGGCAACAACTAACGCATTTTCAAAAGTCAATTCGTCGAACAAATTATTTTTTTCGTCCACCGCCTGAATGGAGTATGAACGCAGAATTTTTCCGGCTTGCTTACCGATGACCATGAAATCGAGATTTCCGGATTTCAACTGTTTGCTGTATTTGTTTTTAGCCAACGACATGGCATTCTTGGAAATATACGAGTTAAAACCTCCGCAAAGACCACGGTTCGAACTAACCAGCACAATCAAAACCTTTTCGGGATTTCGCTGAACGGTGTAAACCGAGCCGTCCACATTTTCAAGCACTGAGCTTAAAAACGAAAGCAGTTGCGAAAGTTTATCCGCGTACGGACGAATCTGCAAAATGGCATCCTGCGCTTTTTTAAGCTTGGCTGCCGACACCATTTTCATGGCGCTGGTAACCTGCCTGGTGGTTTTTACCGACGTTATACGGGTTCGTATTTCTTTTAAATTGGCCATTTCAAATCATTGAATTTTTCAATCAAGATCTTATTCCGAATATCTTTCAGCAACTTCAGCAGCAGCCTTCTCGATGACCTGGGTTTCGTTATCAGTCAGTACACCTGCCCTTAACTTGTCCAGTACACTGCGATACTGCATTTCCATCAATTCAAGAAAATCGTGTTCAAATGCTCTTACCTTTTCAACCGGAACATCACGCAACAATTCTTTTACCCCGCAATAGATGATGGCCACCTGGTGTTCGATTTTCATCGGAGCGTATTGTTGCTGTTTTAATATTTCAACATTTTTCCGGCCCTTATCCAACACTCGTGTGGTTGCGGCATCCAAATCGGAACCGAACTTCGAGAAGGCTTCCAGTTCGCGAAACTGTGCCTGGTCCAGTTTCAGGGTTCCGGCTATTTTTTTCATTGCTTTAATCTGCGCATTTCCTCCCACACGTGAAACCGATATACCAACATTGATAGCAGGACGAACACCGGAGTTGAACAAGTTGGATTCGAGGAAGATCTGACCATCGGTAATGGAAATAACGTTGGTCGGGATATAGGCCGATACGTCGCCTGCCTGAGTCTCAATAATTGGAAGCGCTGTTAACGAACCTCCTCCTTTAACTTTGTCTTTCAAACATTCGGGTAAATCATTCATTTTGGCGGCCATTTCGTCTGACTCAATGATTCGTGCAGCACGTTCGAGCAAACGGGAGTGAAGATAAAATACATCACCCGGATAAGCTTCGCGGCCTGGCGGACGACGCAGAAGTAAGGATACTTCGCGATACGACACAGCCTGTTTCGAAAGGTCATCATAAATAATCAGGGCATCGCGACCTGTATCGCGAAAAAATTCACCGATGCAGGCACCGGCATAAGGTGCATAATACTGAAGTGCAGCCGGATCGGAAGCTGTAGCCATAACGATCACGGTATAAGCCATCGCTCCATGTTTTTCGAGCGTATTAGCCAGGTTTGCCACAGTCGAACCTTTCTGTCCGATGGCTACATAAATACAGTAAACAGGTTTTCCCTGTTCGAAATTTTCACGCTGATTGATGATGGCGTCGATGGCGACTGCAGTTTTCCCTGTTTGGCGGTCGCCAATAATCAATTCGCGCTGGCCACGACCAATCGGGATCATAGCATCGATGGCTTTTAACCCGGTTTGCAAGGGTTTCGAAACCGGTTGCCTGAAAATTACTCCGGGGGCTTTTCGTTCCAGTGGCATTACAAATTTTTCGCCTGTAATGATTCCTTTTCCGTCAATGGGTTCGCCCAGCGTATTGATAACCCGTCCGAGAAGTCCTTCACCTACCTCTATCGAAGCTGTCCGGCGTAACCGTTTTACGGTATCGCCTTCTTTAATTTCTTTAGTCAAACCTAAGATTACTGCCCCAACATTGTCTTCTTCCAGATTTAAGACAATCCCTTTTACGCCTGAGTCAAATTCAATCATTTCGTTCGATTCAACATTCGAGAGGCCGTAAATACGGGCAATACCATCTCCAACCTGAAGTACAGTTCCTACTTCTTCCAATTCCGCCTGACTTTTAAAGCCTTCCAGTTGTTGCCTGAGTATTACTGAAACTTCAGCAGGTTTAATATTTGCCATCTTATTCTTATTTATTTCTATCGTTATTTTATTTCAATTCTGTGTGAAGCAACTGTTCTCTGATATTTTTCAATTGGGTAGATATACTGGCATCGTATTGATTGTCGTCAACCCGAAGCACAAAGCCGCCAAGTAACTCGTCGTTAACCTTCTGGCTAAGTTCTACTTTTGCATCGAATTCCTTTTCAAGAATTTGCCTGATGTGAAGTACCAGGGCTTCATCCAAAGGCTGCGCACTGGTCAGAACTGCCGTTTTTATTCCTTCCTCCCTGCGATACAAATCTTCGAGGTTTCTGAAGATTCCCGGAATATTTATTTCGCGTTTGTTTTCGGTAATAAGCACCAGAAAATTCAGCGAAAAATCATTTACCTTTCCTTCAAAAATACTTTGGATTGCATTTACCTTTTTGGAAATTTTCACTACCGGACTTTCGAGCAAAAGAAGAAAATCGCCGCTTGTTGTACAAACAGCAGCGATCAATCCGGCATCTTTGCGGAGTTCTGTGGTCAGACCTTTTTCCTTGGCGAGTGTGAAAAATGCCTTGGCGTACCGAACATTGATTTTACTTTGATCCATACAATTATTTCAACTTCAGATCTTTTAACAGATCCTCAACCAGTTTTTCCTGATCTTTAGGTTTTTCAAGCTGTTTCCTGATTACTTTTTCAGCAATCATTACCGACAATTCGGTTACCTGAATCTTGATGTCGTTAATGGCCGCTGATTTTTCAGCGTTGATTTGCTGCTTGGCGTATTCAATGCTTTTTAGGGTTTCAGCACTAGCCTGTTTTTTAGCTTCGGAGACAATCTTATCTTTTATGTCGCGGGCTTCCTTCAGGATCAGATCTTTTTCTCGTCTGGCTTCAGCAATAATCTGATCGTTGCTGGCTTTCAAACCGGCAACTTCTTTTCGGGCTATTTCGGCTGAATTCAAAGCATCCGAAATCGACTTTTCGCGGTCTTTCAATGCTTTCAGGATGGGTCCCCAGGCAAATTTTTTCAGGATAAAAAGAACAATCCCGAATATGATGAGCATCCAAAATATTGTACCGTAATCCGGAGTTACAAATCCCATAGTAATGTGATTGTTGGTTAAATAAAGCCTTACTCCCGGCAAACCCGGGAGTTGGCTACAAAACAAAAATTTCTTAAACGAAAATTACCAATGCACAGATGATCACGGCAAAGAATGCCACACCTTCGATCAATGCGGCGGAAACGATCATGTTTGCACGGATGTCCCCACTTGCTTCAGGTTGACGGGCAATTGCTTCCATGGCGCTTGCACCAATTTTACCAATACCAATACCGGCACCGATTGCGGCTAAGCCTGCACCTAAGGCAGCTCCCATTTGTCCAAGAGCCAAATCTGCTAAAAAGATGAATAATGCAGTCATAATCAATTGAATTTATAATAATGAATAATTAATGATGCTCTGATGTTGCCATCCCAAAATAAAGCGCTGATAACAATGTAAATACATAAGCCTGTATAAATGAAACCAGCACATCAAGTAATACAATAAATACTGAAAAGGCTACCGAAATAACCGAAACACCCAATCCTGCCTCAACACCCATCAAGGAGTTGAAAATGAAAATCAAGCTTACGAAAACCGTAATGATCATGTGACCCGCCAGCATGTTGGCAAACAACCGGACCATTAATACAAACGGCTTGGTAATAAGGCCTGAAAGCTCAACAATCGGCATGAGCGGGATAGGAATTTTCAACCACCATGGAACATCCGGATTGTAAATTTCTTTCCAGTAATGTTTGTTTCCGTTTACTGTTGTGATGAAAAAAGTAAACAGGGCTAAAACCAGGGTCACGGCAATATTGCCGGTAACATTTGCCCCAAACGGGAATATCGGTATTAACCCGAGAATATTATTAATCAGGATGAAGAAAAAGGCAGTTAGCAAAAAAGGCATAAATTTTTCGAACCTTTTTTCGCCAATGGCGGGTTTGGCCACCTCGTCGCGAATGAAAAGAATAACTGGTTCAAACAAGTTTTGAATGCCCGACGGTGCTTGATTGACCCGTTGTTTTGCTTTTTTGGCAATACTCAGGAAGATCAGCAACAAAATGGTTACGCTGACAAAAATACCTGCTACTGTTTTGGTAATCGATAAATCGATTGGCAATCCAATCACTTCACCTTTTTCATCGATCTCAACAATTTTGCCTTCGTTCTTCCCTTCATGTTCAATTCTGAAATCCATGTAAGTTTCGTGCCCGTGATGGAATTTGGACGACATAAAGATATTCAATCCTTTGTCAGTACTGTATAAAATGATGGGAAGTGGAATGCTGATGTGTGTTTCGCCAAAGCTTGCAATATGCCATTCGTAGGCATCTGAAACGTGTTCCATGACAAATTTTCCGGCCTCAAAACTTTTAGAAACATAACCTTCTTCTGTGATTTGCTGAGTTTCATCGGCCCTGCATATTCCTGCAAGCAGGAAAAATGTAAAAAAAATCAGTGCGATGGACCGTATTATTTGTGCCATTCTATATCTCATGTTTTTATTGGACTGCAAATTTAATTTTTTTATGCTATTTTAAATAGTCTATGCGCACAAAGTATATTACTTTCTCTTTTGCCTGATAACTTTAGAATATTCAAACACTTCAAAACTAGTGTAAACGATATAAAGGAATAGAAAATTCGCGATAAATATTTTGGCATTTAACCGATCAAAAATGACATATACGATGGCAATAGCCAGATAAAAAAACATCTTTAAAAAACTGGCGGCCATATATTGTGAAGTAAATCTTGCAGGCGATTTTTCAGAAATCTTCAATAACCAGGCATGAACAAGATTGATTACAGCATAAAAAAATAGCGCCACAAAGGGTAAAATTGCCAGGTAATAGGATTTGAAAATCGTAGAATAAACAATCGCCCCCAATGCAAAAACGATGAGAGAAAGAACTGAAGATTTTATAATGAATTGTTTCATACCAAAGGAAAAGTGAAGGTCTATAAACCTTAAATATTACAATACATGAAGTTATAAAAATTTGCGTATGGCATGATAAATAGCTCCAAGAACGGCCAAAACCATAAGCACTAATGTAAATACAGGAAATTTTAAATCAAGCCACTGGTCGATTTTCGTTCCCGACCATGTTCCGATACCCATGATGGCAATCATTTCGAATGCCAGACCCGAATAGCGGATAAAATCATCAAATTGTTTCCTGGGTTTTTGATTTTTATTTGGGCTCATTACCTAAAGGTTCGTTGCTCATGGTGCAGGTCCCGGCAAAATAAGCTCCGGGTTCAATTGATAATTTACCAGTGACAATATCTCCTGAAACAGTTGACGTAGCTTTTAAAGAAAGTAGCTCGCTTACAAAAAGTTTGCCTTTATGGGCCCCGGCAATTTCGCAACTGTTACATCTGATTTCGCCCTCAATACTTCCTGAAGCGCCAATCACCAATCTCCCTTTAGTTTCCAGGTTACCAATTATTTCACCATCAATCCGGAGATCGCCATCCGAAAGAGTATCTCCTGAAATACGGGTTCCTTTGGCAATCAGGTTGATTACCTGTAGATTAACTACACTGTTTTCTTTAGCCATTGTTTCTTTTTTAATGAACGAATCCCAAATATACTAAAGCTGCTCTTACATCACTAACCGGATAAGCAAAAAGTGGTACAATCAAGCAAAAAAAACGTGTCTCTGAAGGAAAACACGTTTGAATTACTTTGGTTAAAAATTGGTCTAAATAAAATGGTAAAGGAAAGTCATAATGCCTTCAAAGGCTGGTTTTTTGTTATCCTCAATTTCCATACGAATATTCAACTGTATTTTTGTGACTCCCCTCAGATTGGTAACCGAACGTAAAACCACCCATGTCCTGATCCGGCTGTTTACGAGAACCGGTTGATTAAATTTAAATTGATCGATGCCATAATTGACCAGCATTTTGATATTTTCTACCTGAATGATCTGATCCCACATGACGGGTAACAGTGAAAGTGTCAGATATCCGTGGGCAATGGTACTTCCAAATGCCCCTTCGGTTTTGGCCCGTTCTTCATCAACATGGATCCACTGGTGATCGAAAGTCGCATCGGCAAACTTATTGATCTGATCCTGAGTAATCGTTATATAATCAGAAACTCCAAGTTCCTGACCAACATGTTGTTCAAATTCTCCGTGACTTCTGATTATCAGTTTTCCCATATTCGATTGGATTAAAATAGGTTCAGGAAAATATATTTATTTCGGATCGTACGCCCATTTCAGGTAAACACTGCCCCAGGTAAAACCGGCACCAAAGGCAGACACGATGATATTATCACCTTTCTTAAGCTTATTTTCGTAATCGTATAAACAAAGCGGAATGGTTGCGGCTGTCGTATTTCCGTATTTCTGGATGTTAACCATTACCTGCTCCTTATCGATTCCCATACGACGGCCAACAGCATCAATAATCCTCATATTTGCCTGATGAGGAACAAACCATGCCAGCTCCTCTTTTGAAATGTGATGTTTCTCCATCATTTCCACAGACACATCAGCCATATTCGAAACCGCAAACTTAAATACTGTCTGACCTTCCTGCGCTACAAAATGTTCCTCGTTGTAAACGGTTTCATTGGAAGCCGGACGCAAAGATCCACCACTCTTTATGGTTAGAAATTGGGCCCCAGAACCATCAACACGGTTAATGTGATCAATTACTCCCAATCCATCAGTGGCAGGTTCGAGCAATACAGCGGCAGCTCCGTCGCCAAACAACGGACATGTTGCACGGTCTTTGTAATTGGTAATAGACGACATCATATCGGCGCCCAAAACAATCACTTTTTTATACTGACCACTTTCAATAAATTTAGCGCCGGTGGTTAGGGCATAAACAAAACCAGAACAAGCTGCGGCAAGGTCAAAACTCCAGGCATTAACTAATCCTGCTTTGGAACTAATTATATTTGCGGTAGCAGGAAGTGGACTGTCCGGGGTAATGGTGGCACAAATCAATAATTCTATTTCTTCAGGCCTTGTTCCTGTCTTTTCCAGCAACTCCTTCACTGCAGCAGTGCCCATATCAGAGGTTGCCATTCCTTCTTCTTTCAGAATGCGGCGTTCTTTGATGCCGATGCGTTGCATGATCCATTCATCAGAAGTTTCGACCAGGGTGCTTAATTCTTCGTTGGTTAACCGATACTCCGGTAAGAATGCGCCAATACCTGTTATTGCAGCACGAATTTTATCCATAATAAAAAATTTAAATCAAATCTCTCTCAACCGACACTTCCGGACAATTCCGAAAGGACAAAATCAAACTGTAAAATCTGGAAATTTAATTGCGGCGCAAGTTAAAATGAAAAAACCGAACAGCAAAGAAAAATCAGGCAAATATTTGCCTAACTCCTTTTAAAACAATTAATTAAATTGTTCAAATATTAAACTGGAGGGAATTAAAAGGATCAGAAGAATCTCGGTTCTTCTGATCATAATGGGGTATTTATTAAACGGTAACGTCTTTTTCGATGGCCAACTTACCTCTGTAATATCCACATTCCGGACATACAGTATGATATTTAACAGTTGTACCACAATTTGAACATGCTGCCAGTGTTGCTGGTGTAGCTTTGTAATGTGTTCTTCTTTTGTCTCTGCGGGCTTTGGATACCCTGTGCTTTGGATGTGCCATCTTAACTTATCTTTATTCGTTATCTAATAATTTCTTCAAATCATTCCAGACAGAGCTTTTCACATCACCCTCCCTGACAATATACTTCTCCAATTTTTCGAGCATTTCCGGATCACAAGTCGAGTTGCCATATTCATCGTCAGGATGAACTTTTTTGATCGGAACTGCCAAACAGACAAACTCATAAATCAATTGAGCAACATTCAGTTGATAGTCGTCTGTACTTACCCAAATTACGTCGTCGCCTTCAGTAAATTCCTTTTCACCGAATTTGACGAAAATTCGTTCTAACCCTTTGACTGGCTGATCGTACATTTCAAGGCACCGGTCACATTGAACATGAACGGTTCCTTCCACATCAAACCAAAGAATCATCAGTGCACTCTGTTTTTCGAGAGTAACCTGAACGTTTACCTTACCTTGATCGACAACTCCACCTTCAAATCCGGAAAAGAATTTGTCACCTACTTCGTATTCAAAAATATGCTTCCCTTGTGAAAGCCCTTTGAATGCAATGCTATAGAATGATCGGTTGCCCATTGCCTGAAAAAAGTTTTGCAAAAGTATAAAAAATAAACAAACCCCGAAAATATATTGATTTTTTTAACAACGATTCAGTTTAAAGTGATCTATTGCGAACAAGTCATTCATTACCAATTTTTTAACAAACAACTGTGCGGTTAATAAGTTAATCCTTATTCAGCACGATCCTGAAGGTTGTACCTTTATTGATTTCAGATTGTTTCAGAAAAATCTTCCCTTTGTGATAGTTTTCAACAATTCGTTTGGCCAGGGAAAGTCCCAGTCCCCAACCTCTTTTCTTTGTGGTAAATCCGGGCTGAAAAACAGTCTTAAAATAGGCTTTCGAAATTCCTTTTCCAGTATCAGAAATGTCTATAAATATCTGATCTGCCTTTTCAGAAATGGAAACCTGTATCGTTCCATTGTTGTTCATGGCATCGATCGCGTTCTTACACAGATTTTCGATCACCCAGCTAAAAAGTGAAGCATTTAGCGGAACTTCATACTTCTTTTGCGGATCAAAATCGAGAATGAATATGACTTTGCCTGAAGATCGTGTTTTCAGATATTCTACGGTTAAACGGATAGTTTCAGCAACATCTGTCCGGATGAGTTCAGGAACTGATCCTATTTTTGAAAAACGTTCAGTAATTTTTTCCAACCGCTGTGTATCCTTCTCAAATTCCTGAATCAGTTTCTCGTCAATGTTTTGCATTTTAAGCAGTTCGACCCAGGCCATTAACGACGAAATAGGCGTTCCCAACTGATGGGCGGTTTCTTTTGACATTCCCACCCACACCTGATTCTGCTCGGCATTTCGGGATGAACTGAATGCAAGATAAGCTACCAGAATGAACAAAAAGATGACTCCAAACTGAATAACAGGGTAATATTTCAGGTTTTCAAGCAAAACTGAATCACGGTAATACAGGTACTGCGTTTCGGTTTCTGAAACTGTAATAATGATTGGCTCGTTTTCTTCCTTCATCTTACGCAGCTCACTCATCAAAATTTTATCTTTTTTCTCTTCTGAAAACGAAATGTTTCTATTCACTCCAATTTGATCGAGACTGTCCGTAATAATTATCGGGATAGTGGTATTTCGGTTGATAATATCAAGCAGGAATGTAATATCCTGATTGGAATTAATATCATAGCTGGCAAGTTTTTGGGTAGCTTCGGCCCATAACTGAACACTTTTACGCTCTTCTTTGGCCATGCTTTTTACCAACCAGTTGGTGTAGAAGAATGACCCGATACCAATACAAACTGCCAGCAGCAGAAGTAATATTTTCCAGCGTCGTTTCTTAAAATAAGAATCCAAAGTGAGTAAGGTTTTAGTTATGCCAGATAAACGTACCGGTTATTTAAAAATTATACTGAAATATTATTCTTTGTGCATAAATGCTTTAGCGGTTAGATAAATCCCTAGCTGATCAAGCCCGTATTCACGGTAAAGCTCATCAGTTGAGCCATGATCAATAAATTTGTCAGGAATTCCAATTCGCTTCACTTCTACATGATATTGATGATCGGCCATAAATTCTAATACAGCACTGCCAAATCCACCCTGCAAAACCCCATCTTCTATGGTAAGTACATGTTTATAATTACTGAAAACAGAATGCAGGGCATTCTCATCCAGCGGTTTGACAAACCGCATATCGTAATGGGCGGCACTGATTCCATCTTTTTGAAGCATTTTTATGACCCGGCTGGCTTGAATACCTATTGTCCCGATGGTCAAAATAGCCAGATCGGACCCTTGGGAAAGCTGCCTGCTGCGACCAATAGGAATGGCTTCCATTGGCAGGCGCCAGTTGATGACACAACCACAACCCCGGGGATAGCGGATTGAGAATGGACCATGATTTTCATTTTGGGAAGTAAACATCATATTCCGTAATTCGGGCTCGTCCATAGGGGCTGAAACAATCATATTGGGAATTGAGCGCATGTAAGCCAGATCGAAAACACCATGATGAGTAGCGCCATCGGCTCCAACCAGTCCGCCACGATCGAGGCAAAACACTACCTGCAAATTTTGCAGCGCGACATCGTGAATAACCTGGTCGTATGCCCGTTGCATAAAGCTTGAATAAATATTGCAAAACGGCAGCATTCCCTGAGTGGCCAACCCGGCCGAGAAGGTTACTGCATGTTGTTCGGCAATTCCAACATCAAACGTACGGTCCGGCATTTTTTCCATCATTAGGTTGAGCGAACAACCGGTAGGCATCGCGGGTGTAATCGCCACGATCCGCTCGTTCATTTCGGCCAGCTCAATCATGGTAAGTCCGAATACATTCTGAAATTTCGGTGGTTTATCCACAGTGCATTCACAGTCGAGCAGTTCTCCGGTTACTTTATCAAATTTCCCAGGGGCATGATATTCTGTTTGTCGGAGTTCGGCCTGCTTGAATCCTTTCCCCTTCTTGGTAATCACATGTAAAAGTTTTGGCCCCGGAATATTACTCAGACTTTGAAGAACTTCTGACAGGTAAACCACATCGTGCCCGTCAACTGGTCCAAAATAGCGGAAGCCCAAACCTTCAAACAGGTTCGACTGTTTTAGCAACATCGTTTTTATTGCATTTTCAGTTTTCTGAACCAGTCTTCGTGCTTTTGGACCAAATCCATTTAGTTTTCCCAATCCGTCCCAAATATCTTTTTTAAGCCGGTTATAGGTTTGCGATTTGGAAATTTTCAGCAGATAATCGCTCATTCCACCCACATTCGGGTCGATTGACATGTTGTTATCGTTCAGGATTACAAGCAAATCAGACTTGTTGACGGCTGCATTATTCAGGCCTTCAAAAGCCATTCCTCCGGTTATTGCACCATCACCGATTACAGCCACAATTTTACGGTCTGTTTCCCCCTTCAGCCTCGAAGCTACAGTCATTCCCAGAGCTGCAGAAATGGAAGTACTTGCATGGCCAACCCCAAATGTATCGTAAATGCTTTCAGATGGTTTCGGGAATCCACTAATGCCTTTGTATTTTCGGTTCGTGTGAAAAACATCTTTTCTTCCGGTCAGAATTTTATGGCCATAAGCTTGATGACCAACATCCCAGACCACCAAATCGTATGGTGTTTTAAAAACATAATGCAAGGCTACAGTTAGCTCAACTACTCCGAGGCTGGCTCCAAAATGACCAGGATTCGTTGAAACTGCATCAATTATAAATTCCCGCAGTTCAGAACAAACTTCGGGCAACTGGTCAATTTTTAACGTTCTTAGTTCAGATGGGTCATTAATCTGATCCAGTAAACTTCTCATATCTTCAACCATCAACTTTTAATTTTAAATCCAAATATACAATTATTGACCTGTTAAACGCAAAAAGTCAGCGCTCAATACATTTTCAAATATGAATTTAATCTCAACAAACCAGGCCGATTCATTAAAACATAAGGACGTGCTGTTGTCCATAGACGTACAAAGTTCTATATTTACCTGACTAAAAACACAAGCTATGAAGAAATTATTTTTTGTATCCCTCATTTTTCTATTTACTTCCTGTGTATCATCCAAAAAGTTTAACCAACTGACAAGTACTTTTCAGGAATGTGAAAAGTCTGTACAGACACTGAAAGAACAGAACCAATCTTTGGAGGTTCAAATAACCGAACTACAAAGCAGGATCGATCAACAATTGAAAGATATAGAAGGTCTTTCTGGAAAATTGGATGAGACTGCCCAAAATCTGGAAAAGTCAAGTTCAATGAACCAGAAGCTAAAACAGTATAATCTTGAACTTGAAAATCAGTTTAAAAGTTTGAAAACCGGAAGTTCGGAAGAAATAGCCCAATTGATGGAGAAACTTCAACAGGCACAAAGCGATTTGCAAAAACGTGAAGACATCCTGAAAACAGCACAAACTGAGCTGGAACAACGTAGTCTTCGCCTGAAGGAACTTGAACAGGCGCTCCGGCAAAAAGATGAAGCGGTCAAACAGCTACGTCAAAAAGTGATGGATGCTTTGCTGGGCTTCAACAACAAAGGACTGACTATTCAGGAGAAAAACGGCAAGGTATATGTTTCGCTTGACGAACAACTTTTGTTCAAAACCGGGCAGTGGGAAGTGGACCCCAAAGGTCAGCAAGCCCTCTCGAACCTGGCCGAAGTATTGGGACAAAACCCGGACATCAACGTATTGGTTGAAGGACACACCGATAATGTTCCCATGCGTGGAACCGGTATGGTCAAGGATAATTGGGATTTGAGTGTGATGCGTGCAACAGCTGTTACCCGCATTCTACTGAAAAACAAAGCCATCGAACCTAAACGGATTACCTCGGCCGGACGTGGAGAATTCTTCCCGATTGATGATGCCGATACCGTGGAGGCGCGCCAGAAAAACCGACGTACTGAAATCATACTGACTCCCCGGCTTGACGAAATATTCCGGATTTTGGAAAATAATTGAATTGGGAATTGATCAAATAAAATGAAGGGTTTGCAACTTTTTAGATGCAAACCCTTCATTTTATTACCTGTTGGATTTCATAATCGGATAATCCGACGGATGCGATTACTGAAGCCCATAATTTCAGTATAACCAATATGTGAAAGAAGGGCTGTTGCACTTTCGTAATGACGGGCAATCTGATCTGAACGATGGGCATCAGAACTTAAGGTAACCGGCACGTGATGCTGGTAACAAAGCCCAAGCAATTTTGGTCCCGGCGTAAATTCGGCACAGGGCCGATCCATACCACCGGTATTTAATTCAACCACCAGGTTATTGGCTTTTATTATTTTAATGGTATTTTCAAAAAGCTCATCCTGATTTGTCTCCGGATAAATTCTGAATTTCTTAATAATATCCAGGTGGCCAATAACATCGAATAGTCCTGATTGGGCGGCCTGCTGGATCAGTCCAAAATATTTTTCATACACGTGATTGTTTGACCATTTTCCATATAAAGACTGGTCAGTATCAAAATTCCAGTTGCCGATAAAATGAATTGAACCGATCACGTAATCAACCGGAATTCGATCAATCAATTCTTTCAGTTCGTTCTCATGACCAGGGAAATAATCCACTTCGATGCCATATCTGATTTGGATTTGATCCTGATATTTCAGTTTCAAATCAAGTATCTGCCTGGTCATAACTGGAATATCCTCCAGGCGAATGGCCCAATCGACCGGTTTGAGGCAAACATGATCACTAAAACCGATTTCATCCAAGCCCTTTGAAATCGCTGCGCGAATCATTTCTTCGTAGGAATCTTTCCCGTCAGACAAGATTGAATGCATGTGATAATCGACCATTCCAATCATAAACTATTGTATTATTTTGATTTTAATGTTTCGGAACTGAGCCAGACCACCATGATCCTGCAAGCCGATATGGCCTTTTTTTGCCATTCCGTAGTAAGGATAATCCTTCCACTTATTGTTTTGTTTCCGGGTTTTCCAATCGATATCCCAAAGGTTATAGTCCACTACTTTAACACCATTCAGGTAATGTTGAACATGTGTACCATCTACCACTATGCGTGCCTGATTCCATTCGTTCAGATCTTTAACAACAGCACTCATTGGAGCCTGCATTCCATAGTTTGCCCCTGAATACTGGTAATCATGCAGCTTTTCAGGCCAGCCTCTGTCATCGAGCAATTGATATTCAGGTCCTGATTCATAAATTGCTTTACCAATTTTTTCATTCACATGAAAAAAGATTCCACTGTTGCTTCGGGGTGCAATTTTCCATTCAACCGATAACTCAAAATTTTGAAATTTTCCTCTGGTGATAATATCTCCTCCATGATCACTTCCAACACCTGAATTATTCAATACCCCATCAATCACTTTCCATCCGGTAATCTCTTTACCTTGAAACATTCTCCAGCCATCGAGATTCTTCCCATTAAATAACAATTGCCAGCCTTCCTTTTTTTCCTTTTCCAACAAAATGTTGTTGCGGTCATTCTGAGCTACCACCGCCAAATAAAATAGTAATCCGATAACCAAAGTCAATATTTTCTTCATTTACAATGTTTTAAAATTATTCGACTGGCGATTTACATGTAATGTGTCTGATCCATACTTAAACCTGAAGAATCGTCAATCTATCACCTCCAAATTAACATCTGAAATTATCAACTTAAAACGAAATGTACAAGATACAAGGCCCTGATTTTAAATTTTATCTTCAGAAATTAAATCTCATCTTCAGAAAACCGTATTTTTAGGGAATGGAAACAAAATCGATTCATCAATTGAGAGACAGAAAGTGGATCATCGGAATGGTTCATGTGGGTGCATTGCCTGGAACACCAATGCATTCAAAGCCATTTCAAACTATTATACAACAAGCGGTTGAAGAAGCATTGTTGCTGCAGGATGCTGGTGTCGATGCCATTCTGATCGAAAATATGCACGATGTACCATACCTGAAAGAAACGGTCGGTCCGGAAATTGTGGCCTGTATGACTGTTGTTTCAGTTGAATTGCGCAGAAGGATTCATCTCCCGATTGGTATTCAGATTCTGGCCGCGGCGAACCTGCAGGCGCTGGCTGTTGCACAGTCTGCTAACCTGGATTTTATCCGGGCTGAAGGATTTATTTTTGCACATGTAGCCGACGAAGGGTACCTGGAAAGTTGTGCCGGCGAGCTATTGAGATATCGGAAAATGTTAGGGGCTGAACACATCCTTATTTTTACCGATGTTCAGAAAAAGCATTCATCACACGCCATTACTTCAGACCTTAGTCTTAAAGATCATGTTGAAACAGCGGCATATTTCAGGAGCGACGGGGTCATCATTACCGGAACCTCAACCGGAAAAGAAGCTTTGATTGAAGATGTGAGAATTGCCAGGCAAAATACCGATTTGCCTGTTCTGGTGGGCTCCGGAATAACTGCCGGAAATATCGAAAATTATTGGGATTTGGCTGATGCTTTCATTGTCGGTTCGTGGTTCAAACAAGAAGGAAATTGGGAAAAACCTGTTTCAGAAGAACGGGTAAAGGCATTTATGAATAAGGTGCAGGATTTGCGCACTAAGGAATAGCCTGTAATTGATTTTCGATCTGGTTTTCAAGACTGTCGGATATAAATAGATCACCGCAAAAAAAATTGAGACGGCTTAAAAAAGCCGCCTCAAAGCCATGAAAACAATTAAACAATGTTCAGAAAACAGAAAACTAGAAACAATTTATATCGTTAAAATCTCGTGATTTTTATCCTCGAGCATCTTATCTATTTTTTTACTGAAGTCATTGATCATACCCTGTACTTCATCTTCAGCATCTTTTTCAAGATCTTCAGAAAGGCCATCCTTTAAAAGTTTCTTCAAATTATCGTTGGCATCTTTCCGGGCACTTCGCAAACTAACTTTGGCAACTTCACCTTCTTTGTTAATCTGTTTCACCATATCTTTCCGGCGTTGTTCGGTCGGTGCAGGAACATTGATCCGGATAATTTCCCCGTTATTATCGGGGTTAAAACCTAAATTCGAATTAATGATCGCCTTCTCAATCGGATGGATCATTGGTTTTTCCCATGGTTGGACAGCAATTGTCCGTGCATCGGGTGTACTGATATTTGATACCTGACTGATGGGAACCATACTTCCGTAATAAAGAACTAAAACGGAGTCCAACATTCTTGGAGAAGCCTTTCCGGCGCGGAGGTGAACCAATTCTTTGTCAAGATGGTTAATCGCGTGTTCCATTCTCTCCTTACAAATATCAATGACCATTTGAACCTCTTCCTGCATATGAACTAACTCTTTTGGTTGATTAAAAGTGCTGCAACAAATATAGAAAAAATTAAAGAAAATTAGAATATCTATTTTTTATTTAACCAAAAAAATCTAAATCGATTAGCTATGAACGTATGTTCCAACATCTTGGCCTTCCAAAACTTTTTTCAGATTTCCCTTTACGTCCATGTTAAAAACGATGATCGGCAAATTGTTTTCTTTACACATGGCTGTTGCCGTAAGGTCCATAACCTTTAAATCCAACCGGTGAACCTCGTCAAATGTGATACTTTCAAAACGGGTAGCAGTAGGATCTTTCTCCGGATCAGCAGAATAAACGCCATCAACACGTGTTCCTTTCAGCATGACATTGGCTTCGATTTCAATTCCCCGCAAGGATGAACCTGTATCGGTTGTAAAATATGGATTTCCGGTACCTGCCGAAAAAATCGCTACTTCACCTTGTTCCAGAACTTCCAGGGCCCTGTCTTTGGAGTAAAATTCACCGATTGGCTCCATCCGGATGGCGGTTAAAACACGCGACTTGCATCCTACGCTGTGAAGAGCAGAATTCAAAGCCAGGCTATTTATAACCGTTGCGAGCATTCCCATCTGGTCGCCTTTTACCCGGTCAAAGCCTTTGGTAGCGCCGCTCAATCCGCGGAAAATGTTTCCTCCGCCAATAACAATTCCAATCTGAACTCCCATGTCGGCAATTTCTTTAATTTGTTCAGCATAATCAGTCAGTCTTTGCTGATCAATTCCATACTGTTGTGCACCCATCAATGATTCACCACTGAGTTTTAGCAGAATCCTTTTAAATTTTGGCATAGCGATAATTTTCAGTAAAAGTATATTAAAAGTTTTAAAGGAGGAGAAGATTCAAAAACTGAAAACAAAAAAAGTCAATCAACCATTTGATCAACTTTCCATTTGTGCATTTTAGTGTGGATTGGCATTCTCTGAATAATTGCATGAAAATAGTTTCTTGAAAATCATTTCAATCCTCAAACAAACGGTATTTTCCGGAACGACCAAAAAGCTGTTTAAACGGATTCATTTGCCATATAGAAAATACTTTCGTTTATCTTCTGCAAGCTGCATTTCATAGGGAATCAGAAAAAATGAACTAAAAAAAGCATCCGGAAACCCGAATGCTTTTTCAAAATCGCTTCAATAAATTTGTGGAATCCGCTTACGAACATCCAATACAAGTTCTTCTGCTCACCATCTTCAAGGTGTCATTCACAAAAGACAAATCCAAAATTTCCTGATCTTCCAGTTTAATCTTAAAGAATCCTTCCAAATAATACACAAAAAGAGTCCAGTCAAGCTGATCAAAGTTTAAATCATCGTTAAATGAGGCGTCGGGTTTGATCCGCTCACGACGTACTCCTGTTTTCCTCAGCACCTTATAGAGGATTCGTTCAATTGTTTTGTTTTCCATAGTCTTCTGTTTTAATTCTAAATTATTCCGGCTTTAAATAATTCAGAATGAACATTGCAAAGGTATGAAATAAACTATTCGAACAAACGATCAATTAAGTCAAAAAATGAAATTGTTGAAATAAAAAGATACTGTACTCTTTTTATAGAAAGTCATTGAAACTCAATCATGCCGTATATCATTGTGATATAATACATTAAAAAATAAAATGCCTGGAAAATACAGAAGTAAATGATCTCACAGTAATTTAACCTTTGAATATCAGGACGGCTTAAAATAGGGTTTCGGCCCATTCACTCTTCAATAAACTGAAAACTTCCAGATCAATATAGGTATGATTATGTCTTTCACCGTTTCTTTCAATCCCTTCCAGCGAAAAACCAAGGCGGCGAGGAATTGCCGAACTTTTTACATTTCCAATGCCGCAACGAATCTGAACGCGGTTCATTTCCATATTACGAAAAGCAAGATTGACCATCTTTCTGACTGCTGCTGTCGCAATTCCTTTCCCGGTCAACTTTTCAATTAGCCAATATCCAATCTCAATCTTATCGTTGATCCGGTCGATGTCTTTAAATCCGATTAAACCTGCGAATTCATACTTATACCAAATTACATATACTTCGTCACGTTTGGATGACTGCTTTTCCAGAATTGATCGCACAAACCGATCGGTATCGCCTTTTTTATGAGTGAAATCTACAAACGGCAGCCATTCTCGCAGGAATTTTCGATTCTGATCAATCGCATTGAATATGGATTCAATGTGCGAAAGATTCAATCGCTCTAAAAACTGATGATCATCGATGGTAAGTTTTTCCATGTCACAAATCTTCAAATCAAATAAATGCAGGCACGATTACGTTACTTCAGGCCAAAATACAACAAAAAACGGATTTTTGATCGCATTTCGATTTGATTATCTTTGCTTCAAACAGAACTGATTTTGCACAATTAAAGTGAAAACTATTCAAAACAAGAATATCTCATAAACAGAATCAAATGAAGAAATTAGCAATGGTATTGGTATTTGCCAGCCTGTTTGTAAACCTATCTTGTGGAATCCCCGAAAAGAAAGGTGAAAGTAAAGTTCAAATCGAAACCGAATTCGGGACTATTAAAATCAAACTTTACGACGAAACACCCCTTCACCGCGATAATTTCATCAAACTTACCCGTGATGGTTTTTATACCGATTTGCTTTTTCATCGGGTGATCAAAGGATTTATGATTCAGGGAGGAGATCCGGATTCGAAAAATGCAGCGCCAGGCAAACAACTTGGAAGTGGTGACCTCGGATATACTATTCCGGCAGAAACCAATCCAAAATTCTTTCACCGGAAAGGTGTTTTAGCCGCAGCCCGCGAAGGAGATCAGACAAATCCGGAGAAACGATCCTCCGCCTCGCAGTTTTACATTCTTCAGGGAAAAGTTTTCAGTCCGGGTGAACTGGATACACTGCAGACAAAACTGGAAGAAACACGTAAGCTAAACATGCTGCAAACCAGAATGAAAGCCATCGAACCGGAATTGAATAAACTGGGCGCTGAAGGAAAACAAGATGAAATGATGGCGCGTTTTAATGCTTTAAAAGCAGAAGTTTCTGCCGAAGCGGCGAAATTACCACCGCTCACATTTTCAGACGAACAACGAAAAGTTTACACCACGGTCGGAGGATATCCGTCATTGGATAATAACTATACCATTTTTGGTGAATGTATTTCAGGACTAGAAGTCATTGACAAAATTGCCGAACAAGCTACCGATCGGTTTAACAGGCCACAGAAAGACATAAAATTCACAATTACACTGATAAAATAGATCCTTTTGACCAAAGATGAAACGAATTCTATTAATATTAACAGGCCTCATTTTTCTAACTGGCTTACAGATTTCCGGACAAAATCGTATTGTTCAGGTTAAAACCAATTTCGGGACAATGAAATTCAGCTTGTATAATGAAACACCCAAACACCGTGATGCATTTATTCAACTGGCCAATGAAGGTTATTACGATCAGACCCTTTTTTACCGGGTTGTTCCGGATTTCCTGATCCAGGGCGGGTCAAGATCATCGCGCAATGCAGCTCCCGGTGTGCGAATTGGATATGGCGATCCGGATAAAACTGTCAATGACGAAATCCGGCCACAGTTTTTTCATAAGAAAGGCGCCTTGTGTGCTCCCCGCCAATCTGACGAAATTAATCCATACAAGCAATCCGATATTTCACAGTTTTTCATCATCAAAGGCAAAGTTTATACAAGCGGTGAGCTCGACACGCTGGAAATAGCAGTTAACCGGCCGATTCAGAATAAGATCACAGCCAGATACCTGACTCCGGAAATTAAAGAAACGCTGAAACGGCTAAAAGCAGAAAAAAAGGTAGCAGAGTTCAGGGTGATTGCGGATGAAGTTAGACGGCAGATTGATACCGATTTTTCACTTAATCCGGATAAACTGATTTTCAGCGAAGACCAGCGCAAAGCCTACACAACTATTGGCGGATATCCTGACCTGGATGGAAAATATACCATTTTTGGTGAATGTATTTCAGGACTAGAAGTCATTGACAAAATTGCAACCTTAAAAACCGATGCAAACAATCGTCCGTTAACGGATGTAAAAATGACGGTAACTATTCTTGAATAAACCGATATCGGGCTAATAATCAGATAACCGTCAAATATATCAGGAATCCGGAAGATTTAATTCACTTTAATTTCTGAATCATTATCTTTGCCGCTCAATTCTAGAACAGGAATCAGATGTTAGACAAAATCAAGGCATTAAAGGCTGAAATTGAACAAGCTTCGGTTTCGGCCAAAGAAGAGGTTGAAGAGTTACGTATCAAATATATCAGCAAAAAAGGTCTGCTTGGACAGCTTTTTAATGAATTCAAAGACGTTCCGGCCGAGCTGAAGAAAGAAGTCGGACAAGCCATCAATGATCTGAAAGAGTTGGCGGTCAATAAAATCAACGAACTGAAAGATAGTTTTGAGGTTGGTGATCAGGGTGCATCTGATCTTGACCTAACCATGCCCGGGGAACCCATTCGCCTGGGAAGCCGTCATCCGTTATCGATTGTCAAAAACGAAATGATCGACATTTTTAGCCGGTTGGGCTTCACCATTGCAGAAGGACCCGAGATTGAAGATGACTGGCACGTATTTTCGGCATTGAATTTTCCTCCGGAACACCCGGCACGCGACATGCAGGACACGTTCTTCATCGAAAAGAATCCGGATGTCTTGCTTAGGACACACACTTCGAGTGTACAAATCCGTGTCATGGAAAAAACCCAGCCACCCATCCGTGCCATTTTCCCTGGGCGCGTATTTAGGAACGAAGCCATCTCGGCCCGATCACATTGTATTTTCCATCAGATTGAAGGTTTGTATGTGGACGAAAATGTATCGTTTGCCGACCTGAAACAAACCTTACTGTATTTTGCCCGTGAACTTTTTGGCGAGAAAACACAAATACGCCTGCGTCCATCCTACTTCCCTTTTACTGAGCCGTCGGCCGAAATGGATGTGAGCTGCTCGATCTGTGGAGGTGATGGCTGCAACGTGTGCAAATATACCGGCTGGCTCGAAATTCTGGGCTGCGGAATGGTTGACCCGAATGTTCTGGAAGCCTGCAATATCGACAGTAAAAAATATACCGGCTTTGCCTTCGGAATGGGAATCGAACGAATTACCATGCTCAAATACGGCATCAAGGATATCCGCCATTTTTTCGAAAACGATGTCCGGTTCCTGAAGCAGTTTGAATCGGCGAATTAAGGAAGAACCATCAACCCAGCAGGTGATCACTTTCACACATTACCCCCAAATAGACCGTTCCTACTGAACTGTAATTCAAGAGACCATCTCTACGGGATTAAATTTCAGAGCCGTAGGCTCGGTTCATGTTGTAAGGATGGACTTTAGTCCGTCCACATCGGACACCAACCGAACTAAGTGATAGCCGTTGGTTCGGGACACACGCCAGGTATGTTTCTTTTCTATTATTTCCCCTCCACAATTTTTATTTCTTCTTCTGTTAACTCGTAAAGTTGATATACAATCTCATTAATCCGGCTTTCGCAATAATCGATTTTGCTCTCAATTTGTGTAACTTTTGTTTGCAGTTTTGTTTCTGCTTTTTCTGCATTGAGTTTTAAAAGCTGGTCAACAAGTTTGTTCAGTTCAGCATCATTTATTCTGTCAATGACCGGTAATGGAAACTGAAGAATATCACGAATCATGATTTGAGGAAATGTATCTTCATCACTGATTTGAAACTTCATTCTGAAATACCATCCAATTAAAGAGGAATTAAGAATGGCCAGGATGCTTTTATATGAGTAAGTCTTTTCTTTCAGTTTGAGTACAAACAGAAGTGTATTGCAATAGGATGTTTCTGAAACGTATGTAGAAATCAGCGTTTTCCCTGTTATTTTCCGAATAAGAATTTTTTCTCCTTCAAAGACGGAAGGCTTTCTTGGCTCGGCAAGCCAATCGCCATAGTTAAGCCAATTGTTTTTGTTCCAAAGCAATTTATAACGGCCAATATTTTTACCATCATAAAATGGCAACCAATTCTCACTCTTCTGTGTGTCAGATGTAAATGGTTTCTCATTCCTTATTTTTTCAGTTTGATGTGGCTTACCTTTACCAACCTGATATGCTTTAATACCATAATACATTTCAGCAAATTCAGAAATAGCTTTCTTGCTGTTTCCTATTTTATCTATAAGGTTATTTTCAGTTTTATCTGTTTGAATATTGAACGCATTTTGGTCAAACCAATCTTTGGCTTTTACATAAAACTCCTTTTGTGGGTCTTTAATGGAATTAATAGGTTGCTTTTTCCCAAAGGTTTTTACTAAAATATTTGAAGCATTGAATTGACTTTCATATCCTGTTTTTTCAGTTAATAAAATTATTGTATCGACTGTTGCACCTGAAAATACATTGGAAGGCAATCCAACGATCTCCTGTAATTTTGAATTTCGAAGCAGTAACTCTCTGGCAGGTTGAGTAAATCCTAAGTTCAATAGTGTATCCGGAACAATAAACCCAAGGAAGCCATCATTTTTCAACAACTTTAATGCTTGTTCAACGAAAAGGAGGTAGCTTTCGCAACGCCATACTGCTGTATTGTATCTAATCTTAAAATACTCTGATTCAGCATTGGAAAACAAAGCTCCATAAGGTGGATTTCCGATCACTACATCAAAACCTCCAAAAGTTCCATAAGGACTTGCTGGTTCTTTCAGGGTATATTTATCAATCAACTTATCCGTCTCTAACGATAATTTCTCTATTTTATTGAATTGTCTTTTGAAATCCTGATTCATACCTGGTTCTTTTATATTGAACACTTCAGGAAATTCTTTCCTCCAACTAAAAGGCTTGATTTTTTTCTCTAATAACTCAAGTTCACCATCGTAAAAATCGGTATCAATCAAACTGTTTCCGCTTTTGATATTGTTTTCAAGTGTTGGCAGAATACGATCGTGCCACAATTTGTATTGTTGTGCCAGTGTTGTTGCTGTCTCTCCCTCCATACATTTTAGCAAAAGACTGAGTTTGGTAACTTCAACGGCATTTACATCAATATCAACTCCATAAATGTTGTTGAGTAAAATGCGCTTTTTCTCTGCCGATGTCAGATTACCTTCGGGAGTTGTCGGGCTATCTTTCTTCCCGGTTTTTGTGCCATTGTCGGTGTAATAGTTTTTGTGGTAATCGATCAAATACTGGTAAGCTCCTATCAAAAAGCTACCGCTGCCGCAAGCAGGGTCAACAATTTTAATGTTTGATATTTGTTTTGGGGTTTTTCCTTCGATGAGCTTCCCAATCGTATTTTCAACAATGTAATCGACCACGTATTGAGGCGTGTAATAAACTCCTCCGGCCTTGCGGACTTCGGGTTTTTCTTCTATTCTGGCCCGATGCCCGCTGTCAATCTTGATTTGTTTACCCAGAAACTGTTCATAAACACTACCAAGTATTTCGACCGAAAGAACCGAAAACTCATAAGGGCTTTCGGGATAATACATTTCTTTGATAATGGATTTAATTACCTTGGGATCGATCGTTAGCGCTTCGGAAATAACATCCTTTTTGAAATCGAATAAACCCGAATTGTACTTTTCGTCGGCTTTTTTGAAATTAAAGAAAAGATTTTGATACGAATCGCCTTTTGCATTTACCGAATTTTTTAATTGTCCATAAGGTTCAACACCCCTGTCCTCGGCAATACGAAGGAAAATTAACCGGTCAATTGTTTGCTGAACGGCATAGTTTATCTCGTCTTCGTCGAGCTGTTTGTTTTTGATGCTTATGCTTGTGGCCAGGTAAGTTCTCCACGTATCGAGCGAAATCAAAAATTCTTTATCTACTGTTGCAGTTCCTTTTCTTACCGTATCGCTTTGTACATACCGGTCGAAACTACCTTTTAAAACCCGCTCCTTTGAAAATGTATTCCACAGGTATTCAAATTCATCCAAATATTTATCGTAGGTAAGGTACTTAATCCGTGCAGTTGAAGATTTATCAGTGGGATTGGGTTTCTTAGTGCAATCGTACACGGCAAACTCTTCAAAATCTGAAATGATACTTACCGCTAACTTGGCGCTCCAACCATAACGGCGAATTTGATAGGCTACTGTGGTATCGCCTTTAATGTCAATACTCGGTTTTTTGGCCTCAACGAAGAAAAGACGTTTGCCACCCGACAAACGAAACGAATAATCGGGCGCCTTTGTAGCTTTTCCAATCTTTACTTTGTCCTCGTGAATAACCTCCCGGTAAGCTTCAGCATAACCATTTGAGTTATCGATGTCCCAACCCAATGCTTTAAAAAATGGATCGATAAAATCACGGCGCGTCAATGTTTCGTTGTATTCACCCGACTTGTACGAATCAATTTGCTCTGCAAATCGCTCAACCAATTGTTGTATTTGCTGATAGGCCTGTTCTTTCGAGATCATTTGTTCTCAATTTACATTATAAAGCTAAACTATTAACGTTTTGCCTTCTACAAACTGGACGTGATTTAACCGATAAACTTCCTGTGAAGTGATGCTTTTAAATTTACTAATTTCCTGCCAATGAACCATTTTGCACGATGCTCCTTTTCGTGTTTTTGTGTCATTGTCTTGATATTGTGTTATTTACGTTTTTATTTCTGTTGTTTTTAAGACAATACAAGTCCCTTACCAGTTTCTGGTCAAGTTA
>JAUXUF010000193.1 GCA_030684645.1 Bacteroidota bacterium
TCAAAAGATTTGGTAGAGATTTTATTCCGCCTGCCCTACACCAAACGTCAGCATTTGATAGACGAAAACATTGGAAACCCAAAGACTGTCGGAAACTACCTGATAATTTTGGAAGAATATGGATTTTTACAATCCGTAAAAGTGGGGAAAGAAAAATTATATCTCAACCAAAGACTACTGAAAATATTGGAGAACCAGGAATAACAGCGCTCAATCACTTATGACCATTGAAATAAAAGAAAAAAAGAATTAAAAAAGGCGACATGATAGAAATTTATCAGGCGAATCAGTAGTCATCTGTCAAAGTCAAATCTTTAATCACAAAAACTTATGAGATTAATCTTACTAATTATATTCTCCCTCGCCGCATGTTTCGCCCGGGCTCAGTCAAGCCCTGGTCCCGACGGCAGATTAATGCGCGATACCAACAGGGTGGTCTATAACGAGCAAGGCAGGATCGTTAAATACCCGGAGTATAAAAACCTGATCGCAAGCGGCGAATACGTTGTCGCATTCAGCGGCGACCCCTTGCTGCCCGGTACAAAATCAATCCTGAAGAAATTAACGGATGAAGATAAACGACGCAGGACGGATGTTATGAATGGCTACATCCAGAATGCCGGCGTGCTAAAGCTCAACAGTCAGCTGGATGCCACACCGCTGGCCCTGGCGCTGCAAAAAGACTTCTTCAGTAATAAAGTGATCTTAATGGTATTTTCCAATCCGGGTTGTTTAGCCTGCGGAGATATGTTTGCCCAGATAAACAGCGCGCTAGGCGACTATGGACCGGACAGCCTTGTTGTGCTGCTGATCACCGAGGCTACTGTAGAGAAAGCAGCCGAAGTCCTGACAGAAAAACCTTTGAATAATGCCAGGATCGTAGGCCGCGCGAGAAATATCCGCGAGTTTTATGGGATAACCGGGCTTCCTGCATTTGTTATTGCAGATCAGAACCGCACAATCCGCTACAATGGGTTTGGAATAGGCCCAAGCAGGGCTTTGCAAGTTAAAAATGTATTGAATGAAATGAGAGGACACGTTCCCGATGGGTATTATACACTGACCTACGACCAGAAACATTTGATATTATCGGTCAAAGCGATCAGGCTAATGAAAGAAAACAAATTCCATGAAGCCGCGCAGATTTATGAAAGCTTATTTATCCACAGCATGGGAAAGGGTCTGCAGCAGGATTACTATAATGCAGCTTCCGCATGGGCAAATCTGGGTGATGTGGAAAAAGCTTTCCACTACCTTCAACAGGCTGCAGTTGTTACAAAATACCTAAACCTTTCCACTCTCAACAACGAGCCTAACTTCAGCAAGCTTAAATCCGACAAGCGGTGGAAGGCCATCACTGACCAGGTTACCTTAAATTTTAAAGCAAAAGCTAACAGTAACAAAAAGTCTTAGTTTAAGAAATCCCACAAATGCCAGCAGAATTCTGTGAATTTACGGCTTGGTTATTCAATGATAGAAATCAGAAGCCCTAAAGACCTTGTAAATTATGGGAACGAATAAAAAAGAAAAACAGTTTGACGCTGTAAAAATGATGCGAGACATCAGGGACAAAATTAGTTCTGAAACTCAAAATATGACTTTTGACGAATTGCAATCATACATCAAAAAGCGAATGGCAGACAACAAAACCAAACTTGTTGGACAACAAT
>JAUXUF010000196.1 GCA_030684645.1 Bacteroidota bacterium
GGTGATGCCTTTTGACTTGTTACACAATTCTGTAAAAAAGTTACATCATTCACAGACTTTCTAATGGGTTGCGCTTTTTATTCTTGAGATGCTTGTATTGGGAAGGAGCTAAGCCGGTAACTTTTCTAAATTGGTTTGACAGGTGCCCCACACTGCAGTAATGCAACCTTTCAGCTATTTCGCTAATATTAAGTTCATCGTAAACCAGTAATTCTTTTGCCTTTTCAATCCGGTGGGTGAGTAAGAAACGCTCAATGGAAATGCCTTGGTTTTCTGAAAAAAGGTTTGCTAAATAGGTATAGTCGTAATGAAGTTTTTCGCTTAAGTAGATGGAGAAGTTTGTCTTAATCTGTTTTTCCGAATAGTGGATCAGTTCAATAATAACCGTCTTTATTTTCTCAATTAGTATGCTTTTTCTGTCGTCGATGAGTGCAATTCCCGACTTTTTCAAGCCCGAATTTAACAGGTTTATCTGTTCCTCTGAGAGACTTCCATCAATTTCAACTTCGCATAAATCCACTTCCGTAACATGAAACCCAAGCTTTTCAAGTTCGGATTTCACATGCAATTTGCATTGATTACTAACCATGTTCCTGAAAAAGAGTCTCATCGAGCATGAATATATTTAGTCCACACTTATTAAATTATCTTATTTTTAAAACGAACCCACATCCTGTCCGATTTAAAAATAGTAACAAAGTGCCCATTAACGATTGTGCTGCTTTTTAAAAGCAGAAATATTTACTGCTGACAAAAGGCATTCCTTTTCATCGAAAGTAACAATACCTTCTACATATATAACACATAAAGGATTGTTGTCATCGCCAAGGCTCAATTCACACGATTCCTTAGTTCCACTGGAATAAACCTTACTAAAAAACTGGTTAAACACGGGCTTTGAATCTTCGGAAACATAGAGTTTAAAACTGCTGTTTTTCAAGCTAAAGCGTCTGTCACCAAGCATTTCGGCGCCAGTGAAGTTCAGTTCACTGATACGGCCATCCTGATCGAGCGTAAAGTAGCCCATTGGTGCAAAATCGTACAACATGGTGTATTTTTTAAGGGCCGTTTCTGCCGTTTCATAAGCCTGGCGCAACTCTTCGTTCTGCATTTCCAATTCGATCTGGTGAACTTGAAGTTCGTGCAGTAGTTTTTTCACTTCAATTTCTACAATCGTTGCATCTGCTTTTTTTTGCTTCTCCTTCAATTGTTGTTCTGCTTTCGACCGCAGCATTTTGGCATCTGTAAAATCAATGTACTGGTTATTCATGGCTTAGTATATTATTAGTGCTAATAATCATTCCTGCCGGCTTCTTCAGGTTGTTCAGCAGTATATTTGCGGACCATTCGACAACCATCATTTTGCCTCCGGCTGCAATAACATCCATATTCAGTTTAACTTCCTTCCTTTCGTTCAGAAGCCTAACCATATCTTTCTCAGCCTGCTTTCGCTTCGGCTCTGGAATTAACATCTGAAAATAATTTTGGTTAATTACATCCTTGCGTTTTCTTCCAAAAAAACGTTCGGCTACGGGATTAAACTCCAGTATTTTCCAATCGGTTGATAATTTAATGATTACATCGGATGACGAATTAAAGAGCAAAGATTGCACCTGATTCGCTTCCTGTAATTCCACTTCCAACTGCTTGTGATCAGAGATGTCGATAAATGTGATGACCAGGCCGTCGATTCTGTCGTCGAAGGTGCGGTAGGGCATAATTCGAATGGAAAACCATCGGTCGTCTTTGGTGGGAACTGGTTTTTGTATAAAAACGAGTGTCCTTAAAACTTCACGGGCATCTGCTACTAATTCAGGATATACGAGGTCGGAAACCTGATCGGTAAAAGGACGTCCGATATCGCTTTTTATGAGTTTGAAAATTCGGGTTGCCTGATTCGTATATCGCCTGATATTCAATTCTTTGTCGAGAAACAACGTGGCTATATCGGTGCTGTTCAGCAGATTTTTCATGTCATTGTTCACTCTCGAATAATCTTCGACCTTCGACTGCAATTCAGCATTCACGGTTTGAAGTTCTTCATTCAGGCTTTGCATTTCTTCTTTTGAACTTGTGAGTTCTTCATTGGTCGATTGCAGTTCTTCATTGGTCGATTGTAATTCTTCGTTGGATGATTTCAATTCTTCCTGAGAAGTCTGCATTTCTTCGAGCGTGTTCTGCACTTCAACACGTGTACGATTCAATTCATCCTCCAACTCTGTTTCTCTGGTAGTAAGTGAAGTATTCTTACCTTTCTTTGCCATCGGTTTGGTCTCATGATTTTCAGCGACATCAACAAAAATAATCATAACCATGCCTTTTAATGGCTCCGGTTTATCGATCCATTGAATTTTTATATTTACACTTTGGGAAGTTCCATTTGTACCTACTTTAAGGTTATGCAAAACCACAAGTTCTTTTTTCATCAGCGCTTTGCGAAAGGCTGACGGAAATTCGTTGCGCAATCCTTCACGTAACATGGCAAAAACATTCATGTTTGCTTTACCAACTGCCGGTTCCAGGTATTTTCCGGTACGCCCGCTGATGTAAATGATGTCGCCATTTTCGTTTACCAAAACACCTGCCGGCGAAAAATTCTGCAACAGCATCTGGTCAGTAAGCATTTGAATATTTGGGGTCGATTTGAAAGGTATTTGTTTTTCGATACTGGCTGGTTTAGTTCGTGTGAATGAAGATGGGAAATCGAATAATTCAGGTATTACGGCAGTAACGGCACGTTTGTAAATTTTCAGTTTGGCATCAACTGGTGCAAACAGATGGCTCTGTTTACCAAGAGATTCAGAAGTGCCAAGCAACATAATACCTTCAGGATTAATGCTGTAATAGAACAATCCGAGTATTTTATTCTGCAATTCGAGATCCAAATAAATCAACAGATTGCGGCACGAAATGAAATCGAGCTTTGTAAATGGCGGATGCATGGTTATGTTGTGTTGTGCAAACACCACCATTTCCCTTATTTCAGTTTTAACACGATAACCCTCGTCGGTTTTAATAAAAAAACGATTCAGGCGATCTGGTGTTACATCGGCCACAATATTCGCCGGAAACATGCCTTTCCTGGCTTTCTCAATCGCTTCATTGTCGAGGTCAGTCGCAAATATCTGCAATGAGAAGCCTCCGTTCGGCTTGATTTTATCAAGCGCTTCCTTAAACACCATTGCTAATGAATAAGCCTCTTCACCGGTTGAACATGCCGGAACCCATGCCCGTAATATTGTATTGGCCTTCAGTTTAACCAGCATATTTGGAATAACAGTCTCTTTCAGCTTTTCCCATACGATGGTATCGCGAAAAAAATTAGTTACACCAATCATCAACTCTTTGAAAAGAATATCAACTTCCTTTGGATTTTCCTGCAAAAAGCGGACATACGAAGTTATCCTATCAATTTTGTGGACGCTCATGCGTCTCTCGATGCGGCGATACACCGTATTTTTTTTATACAACGAAAAGTCGTTCCCCGTTTGGCTTCGCAGTAGAATTATAATTTTCTCGATGGAGCTTTTGTATTTGATCTCCAAGTCCATATTTGATTTGACGACAGGAATATGTTTCAGGAAATCAAGGAGTTTTGAAGGTAATTCATTGGCTGAAGCCATGATATCAACCTGTACGGAATTAATAGCATGGCGGGGCATGCTGTCATATTTTGATGTGGCAGGATCCTGTACCATCACTATTCCGTTTTTTTCTTTGATGGCACGAAGTCCATTACTACCGTCGGAACCCATGCCCGAAAGAATGACGCCAATACTTCGTTCCTTCAGATCGTCGGCCAGTGAGCGGAAGAAAAAATCAATCGGAAGGCGCAGACCTCTTGCTTCAACCGGATCGAACAGGTGAAGTACCCCATTTAAAACAGACATGGTCTTGTTTGGTGGAATTACATAGACGCAATTCGGCTTTACAGTCGTGCGGTCTTTTACCTGAATTACATTCATGGTGGAAATTCGCTGAAGCAACTCCGGCAACATCCCTTTTTGCGTGGGGTCCAGATGTTGGATAACAACATACGCCATACCGCTGTTCTCGGGCACAGAACTCAGAAATTGTTCAAACGCCTCAAGTCCGCCAGCCGATGCGCCAATTCCAACGATTGGAAAAAGAGCGACATCTGATTCAGAAGTTTTTGCTTTTGAAGTTACGGTCGGTTTCAGTTTTTGGGGGACCATGAGCTATTTTTTTAATATCTGTAAATATCGTAATATTAAATGAAACGAGCATGTTCGCTATTCACAATGCTATGGTGTGACTTTTACTCCGTCAACCAAATATTCGGAATCGCCGTGCAGGAATAATGGAGCATTTTTTTGCTTATAATGAACAATCACCATTTGTCCCTGAATCGTATCTAGCTGATTTGCAATAGTTTTGCTGGTAACCGAAAAGTAAAATTTTTCGGATGCACCAGAAACACTCCTATTTTCTGCCACTCTGCTTAGGATCATTTCACCTTCGTAGGTTTTAATCAGATTGCCTTTGTGAGAGAATTTCTGCAATAGTCCGGCCTGGTAACCACTACTATAAGTATAAAAATACTTCCCGTAAATGAGTATTCCTGAGATAATTATGGCCATGGCAAAAAGCACTAAAAGTCCTTTTTTTATACCTCGTTTCATTTTATTGAATTTTGTCTGTTTACCACCATTTCCTTCTGGAGTATAATATCCCAAGCACAAACCCGATACCTAAACTAACCAGAATCTGTATCCAGTTCAAGTTGTCGATGCCCATTGACCTGTGATTATGCATCATTCCATCTAACCATGAACGACCGCCTAACAGCAGAAATGCCACTATTATAATTAATATTGCAATTAAATAGAGTAATGTCTTGTTTGTTGTCCTGTTGCTCATGCTTATCTCCTTTACTTAATAAAATACATTTCTATTTACTCCATCGACTTTTGTTTCTTACGTTGGGCTTTCAAATCTTTTAATGATTTTTCCACCTTTCGCATTTCATCTTTAAATTTTGATTTTACTGATTTCCATTCCAATTTTCTTGCTTTTTTAGATTCTTTCATTTCTTTTTTTAAAGAAGAGATTGCGTTCTGGAGATTTACTTTGTCTTCCTTCCAGGTTTCGGTTAATAGAGGTGTAATTGACATTTTATTGGTTTTAAGACTGTTGATTGACTGAGTGGTTATTAATTCGAAGCAGTCTATAAAAAGCGGGTGATACGCCTGTTTCCTTTATAAACTGGTTTGTTAATTGAGCATCACTACAGTATTGAAGTTTATAGGCAATATCGCTAAGGCTGAGTTCGGTGTACACCAGCAATTCTTTAACACGTTCAATTTTCTGTGCAATGATATATTCTTCAATGGTAACACCCTCCCTACCTAAGAAAAGATTGCTAAGGTAGTTATAATCGCGATTGACGTTCTTGCTAATGTAATCAGAAAAGTTCTGTTTTGGGAGTTCATCCGAAATAAAAATAAATAGGTAAATGGCAGTTTTAATTCTTTCCAAAAGAAGGTGTTGTTTGTTTTTCTTCAATTTGATCCTTGCATTTTTCATAGTTATACAGACTGATTGTGTTTTCTCAACTGAAATTTTCTCATTTAATTCTACTTCAATCAATTCTAAAGTATTGCTGTGAAGACCTGGTTTATTCAGTCTGTTCTTTTCGATTGCTATATCGCGGTCGTTTTCCATATATCTGACATAAAGCATTCTAAAATGAAGCTATTATCTTTTCCGTTTATTTTTTTCTTCTGATTTAGATTCCTTTGGTTGATTGTTACTGTTGTTGTTCTCTTGTTTAACAGCATTCCGACGTTGTTCCCTTCTGTTATTAGCAGGAGGAGTTACATTCTGAGGTTGTGCTGGCTGAGGTTGAACATTGCTATTATTTTGCGGTTGTTGCTGACGCTGCTGACGTTGTTCTTGTTGAGATTGCTGTTGCTGCTTACGCTCCTGTTGCTGTTGTTGCTGAGGGATTATCCTATCCTTCTGCTGCTGACGCCTGTTGTTGTCAGGTGCATTTACATTTCGTTGCAGTGAAGGCTGTGTCCTGTTATTTTCAGATGGATTTACATTCCGGGATTGATTTGTCCTATTTCTTTCTGAAGGTTGTTTCACATCTCTCAGGTTAGAAATCCGGTTTGGCTCAGGTTTTTGTCCTCTACTATCGTTCTTGCTTACTTGCGGCCTGTATATCCGTAATTGCCCCCTACTTATTTCTTGTCCTGGTTTACTATTTTCCCGAATAGTTACAGGAGCGATTCTTCTGCCTGTGGCTCTTTGTACGTCATCTCTTGCTGGCCCCGTCACATAAGTAGTGCGCCGGCTATTATCAATGTAAGTTGAATTAATTACGGTAGAATTTCGGATGATCCTATCGTGTTCATTACGATTGATATAATAGTTATTTATATTGGATCTTTCAAAATCCCTATCTCTTACAAACATCCAATGATCGTTATTTCTATTGTATTCTCTGCCAAAACTTAAACTGATACTAATACCTGGTTCCATCGGTTGCCAGCCATAATAGCCTTCCGATCTTCTCCAGGTCACCCATGCAGGACCCCATTGGTTATCGGGCACCCAGAACCAACCATAATAATCATCGTAATCCCAACGCCCATAATGGAATGGAGCCCATCCCCATTCGTAATTCGATACCCAGGTCCAGCCATAATTGGTATATAACCATTGACCTTCAGTTGAATAAGGAGTAAAGTCCGGACCTTCATCCGGAATCCAGACATAACCATATCTGGGATAGTCAACCCATTCACCATAAGGACTTAATTCGTCATAGAAAACCTGAAAACTGACATAGGATTGCTGTGCTGATGCCTGTTTTGGTAATATTACCGGGGATATAATCAGTCCAAGTAATACGGCTAAAATTCTAAAGTTCGTTTTCATGAGGATTTAAAATAAATGATCTGATAATATTAATATGCATGACACCGTCAATTTCCAGAGGCCATCTTTAAATGGCATAAAGTTAACTTGAAACTTTACCGGAATTGTTACATGATTCTCGAAAGAAGTTACATCATTCACACATGAGGAATAATTAATAGACCATGGCAGCAGTTTACGTTTTCGTCTTGCAAACCTGATGACTGAGATGAAGGATTTTGATTCCAATTATCGATTGTGGTTATCGTTGTACCTCTGACGGTCATGGCGCTGCCACCGGCCTGCCACCCAATATTGACCGCGTGGAGTCGATTGCCAATGACCTGACACATAGGTACGACCTTGATTTGGTTTCTCCCAATAGCCATTCCTCTGCTCATACGAGTGGTTTTGACGTCTATATCTCCAATCGCCATCGATCCAGATATGGAGACTGCTTGGTTGTGCCGGCCTTTGATATTCCACGTATGCAGGTTGAGTAGCTACATAACTGGGTGCACAGCTAAAGAAGAATATTCCCATACCTGCCAGACAGGTTAAGAAAATGATTCTTTTCAAGTTCTTCCCGACTTTTTCAATCAAACTGGTTTCTTTTGTGCCCGATAACTGTTCCCATTGAATTGTATCCTGCAGATCTCTTTGTAAGTCTTCATTAGTTTTCATGATATTTTGTTTTCTGTTGTGAATGAATTATCACAACGATACAAATATGAGGTCTTTAATCCCGGAGAGTGTTACACAATTGCAGCTAAGAGTTACAACATTCACACATTCAATGGTTTCTGAAGACTGGCACGGAATTCCGAAGGAACTCAGGAAAAGAGGAAATGTGTATTTTGAAGTTCTGTATTTAAATATTGACTCGTTAGATAATCAAACGAAGTGAAAATTTAATTTTCTGAAAGATAACCGTTTATGACCTCCATTAAAAGTACACGATCAATGGGTTTTACGAGATAATTATCAAACCCGCTGTTCATGGCTTTTTGCTTGGAATCACTTTCTGCATACGCAGTTTGGGCAACAATTGTCAAATTGGGTTTAATTTGTTTAATCAGCTTCATGGCATCATAACCATTCATTACCGGCATTTTAAGATCCATGAGTACCAGAGAAATTTCCGGGTGCTTTTTTACAAGTTCAACAGCTTGTTTTCCATCCCAGGCGTGCAGTATACTTACATTCGATTCTGAAAGTAATTCTTTAATGAATGAATGATTATACACTTCATCTTCAACAATAAGAATAGTTTTTTTATCCCAGTTATATGATTCAGATTCTGACGGAATAGTAGAAGTAACCGTCGTCATCGCAGCTTCCTTTTCATAAGGAATAGTAAAAACGAAGCTCGAACCCTTGCCTGGTTCTGAATTAACGCTAATGGTACCACCAAGTTTTTCGACCAAAGCTTTTGAAATGGACAATCCCAGTCCATTGCCTTCATTTATTTGCTTGTTGGTTGCTTCAACCTGCCTGAAACGTTGAAAAATTAATGACTGATTTTCAGGTGCGATGCCAACGCCACTATCTTTGACATAAAACTCTATGAAATTTCCATGAATAGTATATCCAAATTGGATTTCACCTTCTTTGGTAAATTTGATGGCATTGTTCAGTAAATTACAAATTACCTGTTTAATCCGGTTCCCATCTGTCTTTACCTGAATCAATTTATTGGGACTATCTGATGAATAAGTCAATCGTAATTTCTTAAGATCTACTAATTTCTTATAAGTTACAAATAATTCATCCATTAACTTATTGATATTAACAAGCTCTAAATCAACAGAAAATTGACCTGCTTCGATTTTTGAAATATCAATTATATCGTTTATAACCGACAAAAGCTGTTGGCTGCTTGCATTAATAATCTGAACATATCGATCAAGTTTATCTTTGGACAATTCGGGATTAAGAAGAAATTCTGAAAACCCAATTATTGCATTCATTGGAGTACGGATTTCATGGCTCATGTTAGACAGGAATGCCGATTTGAGCTTGTCTGATTCTTCAGCTTTATCTTTCGCGATAATCAAATCATTGTTGATATGCTGAATTCGAAAAATACTTTGCTTAAGTTCTTCATTAAGAGTTGAGTATTCTTTATTAAGATTAGCGTATTCTGTGTTTTGCTTTTTTAGGTTCTGTTCACTCTGTAATAAGGCAAATTCTGTCTTAATCCGTTCTGTTATATCCCTGATATTGCATTGAATTACCTTTGTTTTGTTTTCTAAATAGTGTCTCTAAGAAAACCCATTATTGATTGAATATCAACTAATTGCTGTTAATAACTATTTTGAATCTTTTGGG
>JAUXUF010000204.1 GCA_030684645.1 Bacteroidota bacterium
ATTTGATATGAGCGGACTTGAACTAAAGGATCTGATGAAGCTGGTTCAGCAATTATCAAACGGTTATCGCATGGTATTTAACATGTATGTGATAGAAGGTTACTCACATAAGGAGATCGGGGAGCAATTATGTATAACTGAAGGAGCGTCGAAATCACAATTATCGAGGGCAAGGGCAATATTAAAAGATAAAATAATTAAAATGGAGGGTTTAGATTATGCATCCCATATCGGATAAAGAATTGGATAAATTATTTCAACAACGTTTCGGAGATCTGGAAATAGAACCTTCGGAAGCTGTGTGGGGAAAGATTACCGGTAAAATGGATCGGCAGAAAACAGGAAAAAGATCTTTTTCGGTATTCTGGATGGCTGCTGCCAGCGTTATTGTTGTGATCTCTGCCGGATTATGGTTTTACAGACCGGTTGAAGTGATCAAACTTCAGGGAAATTCTGAAATGGCAGAGGTTAAAGCGGATATTCCTCCGCTTCCTGAAACCAATGAACCGTTGAATGAACCTGAAAAGGAACCCGCAAAGCGTACTGAATTTACTTTAGCGAATTCGGCCGGCATCGGATCCGGAGAATACAAGCTCAGTGAGGAAAGTTCTGTAATTGAGCCTATTAGTAAATTACAGGTCGAAAATGAAGTAAATGTAATTGCTTCAAACCCGGTTAAAACGTCAAATACACCACAACCAAAACAAGTTGTTAAGATCCCGGCAAGATATTCCGGTGATCAGTCAAAGCTGGATGTTACGCAGCCGGATATGATGGCTAAAGCCGATCTGCCTCAGGAGGAAATCGGATCAGCAGAGCCGCAAAAGACTGAACATAAAAAAATTAGAAGTATAGGCGGCCTGGTAAATTTTGTAATAGCCAGGGTTGACAAGCGCGATGATAAGATCATTGAATTTAAGGAAGGTGAGGAAGGCTCAGAAGTATCAGGTATTAATTTGGGATTAGTAAAATTTAAAAACAGAAAATAAACAAGATAAATTATAACGATTTTAAAAAAAATGAAACGATTAATAATTTGCGCTCTCTTATCCACATATGCAGCAGGGAGCCTTGCTCAGGATAAAAAGGATACGCTCCTTGTAATTACAAGAGACACCACGAATAAAGAAAAGAAAAGTATCACCATTAAGATTGGACATGATGGTACTAAAGACAGCACTGAGAAGGAGTTTAAAACATCATCCAAATTTACTTTCCAGTTCGTGGCTGCACGTTTTGACATTGG
>JAUXUF010000205.1 GCA_030684645.1 Bacteroidota bacterium
TTCTTTGTTTTATTAATTGTTTGGTTTCACTTTTATAGTGTCGTCTTCGATCTTGATTTTTCCATCTGCATCTTTGATCTTCATTTCTTCCCCGTCTATTTTGATCTTATCGCCGTTGTCAAACTTGATCTTGATCTGGTCACCATCACGTTTTATCTTTGTTTCATCCAGCATCCATTTGCCGTCTGCTTTCATGATCGCATGATTGACAACTAATCCGCTCTGAAATAAAGTATCGCCGGCATTATTCAAATAAAACTCTACAGGCACTTTTTTGATGCTGTCTATGGCCCATCCTGTGTTTGGATCCATAATGATATATACTGTTTCTCCGGTATTCAGATTGGTATAGGTTCCGGGCACAACCCTCACTTCGGTCTGAGAGAACTCAGATTCGGTAGTCACCGTTGAATCGCCGGCCATATCATTATCCTTATTACTGTTACATGCTATAAAAACTGTACTGATCAGTACAGCCGAAAGGATTTTTTTAGTGTTTTTCATAATTTTTTCTGGTTATTGAGCTTAGTGATAACAGCCTGGCTTTTAAATTGTTTTTAATAAAGATCAGTTCTTTTGCTTGGTAACCACTCCGTCTTCAATCTTTGTTTTTGCGTCGCCATCTTTGATCTTTACATCACCATCTTCTGAGATCTTCTTTTTATAGTCACCGTCTTTGATCTTGACATCACCATCACCTTCAACCTTTAGTTTGTAATCGCCATCCTTGATCTTATAATCATCGCCATCCACTTTTTTCTTGTAATCGGCATATTTGATCTTTACTTCTTCATCATCCACTTTAACCTTTGTTTCATCCACTTCATAATATCCGCCTTCTGAGGTAATGAGCTTATCGTTCACAATGATCCCGGTAGTAAAAATGGTGTCCTTTTTGTCATTGACGTAGAGATAGACCGGCTTCCTGGTTTCGCTATTGATGGCATACCCGGTTTCAGGGTCGGCAATCACCATAATTGAATCACCTGTATTGAGATCTACATACGTTCCCGGTTCTACTTTTGTTCCATTATTACAGGAAACCAGCGCCAGTAAGAATGCCGCGCTCATTAATTTAAAAGAAGTTTTCATAATCATGTTCTTGGTTTAATAAATGTTCAACAAGTAATCCCTGAAAAAGTTTTTACTATATTAATACTGATAAGCAGACGCAGATTATTGATTGGTAAAAAATCCCCCTCATGTAATGGGCAAATAATAACCCGTTTATATATTTGTAATAATTTGTTTTTTATCTCCCCTTTCAATTTCAGTATGGAGAGTGTTCATCCCCCCAGCATTAGGCTAGGCTGAACAAGGCGTCCCCGGATTGATCCCGGCATACTCAGCCCTTATTTTCGAAGTGGAACTGATCAATGTGGTAAGGTTAAATTGAAGGCCTCACCCTAACAGCGACTGGATTAATCGCAAAGCCTTAACTTTCCCTCTCCCCGTCCGTACCGGCACGGGCGGGCAAAAGAGAGGGATGTTCTGGCCTTACAACGAGCAATTCCGATCATAGGGTGAGGCCATTCCCCACATAGGGTGAGGCCTTCCAAGATTATTCCAACCAGCTTGATGAACAAAATTAAATTAT
>JAUXUF010000237.1 GCA_030684645.1 Bacteroidota bacterium
TGCGCCGCATTGGTGCGGCTCTGTTCGTCTCGTCCATCGGCGGAGCGGTGTTGATATCTCTTGGTGGTTTTATACTGATTTGGGCGGGGCTCAGGCCTTTGCGCAATCTGTCCGAACAAGTTCAAGAACTCGCAGCGGATACCCTGCATCGCAGGGTCGACAGTGTGAATCAGCCTGAGGAGCTGATACCACTGATCACGCAGTTTAATGATTTGCTAGGTCGTCTGGAGCGGTCTTACGAGCAATTGGAAGGGTTCAATGCCGATGTCGCTCACGAATTGCTGACACCTTTGACAACCCTGACGAGCAGTAGTGAACTGGCCCTGCGTGCACCCCAAGGCATTGACGATTTGCGAGACGTGCTCGTGTCGAATCTGGAAGATCTCCGGCGGGTCTCCGGAATCGTCCATGACATGCTGTTTCTCTCGCAAGCAGACCGTGGAGCCGTGGCAAGGCGGGTGCCTACTCCTAGCCTTGCTTTCATCGCACGCCAAGTAGCGAACTATCACGAGGCGGCTTTGGCTGACGCCGACTTGATCGTTGACGTAGCTGGAGATGCTGCAGGTGCGTTTGATACTGCTTTACTGCAACGCGCACTTTCCAACTTAGTCAGCAATGCCACCCGCTTCGCCGACAGCAGCTCTATTGTCCGCGTGAAAATTCGTGAATCATCTTTGGACGAAGTGGAGATCAGCGTCGAAAACCGAGGAGGTACGATAGATCCGCAAATTCTCCCTAGACTGTTCGATCGCTTTTTTCGTGGCGATCCGTCGAGAAGCGATGCCACCAAGAATCACGGTTTGGGGCTGTCGATAGTTGCAGCTATCGCGCGCATGCACGGTGGACAGCCGACTGCCTCGTCGTCGGATGGATCCACAATCATTGGGATGACCTTGAAGCGCTCGTGAAACTGGTGGAAGCCCAGCAGGCGCTCTGGCGTCCTGAATGTGCTGCGCATACACGAAAAAAACCCCACCGCCCTTGCGGGCGGTGGGTTGAAACAAGCCT
>JAUXUF010000251.1 GCA_030684645.1 Bacteroidota bacterium
TTTTGAATAGGTTTCTTTGAGATTTTCTATTTAAACATTCTCATATTGATTTAAGATAAATGCCAGCTTACCATTTTCCATCAAGAAATGCTTGCAATATTCTATAGTCATGCGTAGATCAATATTATATTGATTACTGAAACATTGAACCACGTCTGAAATCTCTCCATTTTTATAAACCACATCCCATTTAATTTTTGAAGAAGAATAATTGCCGTATGAGTCTGGTTTGTTATGATCTTTAGTCGTAAATTCAATAACTCTTCTAATATAATCAGCATCTTGTCCAATATCAATTGTTTGCGACTTAAGTTGGCTGAAGCCTAAAAGCAATAGAGTCAAAATTAAAAGTTTCTTCATAGTGGTGTCCTTTTTCATAGTGGTGTCCTTTTTATAATGGTTGCTAACACCTGTATATCCACAGAGTTGTGTATATATCGGCATTATCTTGATTGAGTTAAATTTGTTAAAATGCTGATTGTGTGTAGTATATATAAATTGTGTTTCATTTTTAATTAAAATTTAGGTTTAGAAAAAACAGATGATCTTTGATTGAATGAAACATAACCGGGATGCCATACAAACATAGGTTAATAGATTTAAAAATCCAATTTATCCAGTGGGTTTTGTATCTGATCGAAACCTTTAGTTGTGATGTGGGTATAAATTTCGGTGGTTTTGCTGCTTTCGTGTCCCATCAGGCTTTGTATGTAACGCAAATCGGTACCGTTTTCCAGTAAATGGGTTGCAAAACTGTGCCGTAATGTATGGGTCGAAACTTTCTTTTTTATACCGGCTTTGGCATAAGCGTCTTTTACAGTGGTTTGTACGCTGCTTACCGAATACTGCCGACCCTTTGCGCCCTCAAAAAGCCATTCTTTTGGCTTGTATTCAATAAAATATTGTCGCAAAACCGGCAACACTTTTTTCGATAACGATGTATATCTGTCTTTTCGGCCTTTTGCCTGTTGCACAAATACTTTCATTCTTTCGCTGTCAATATCTTTAATTTTTAAGTTAACAACTTCGCTCAGGCGTAACCCGGCCGAGTATATTAATAATACTATTGCCTTGTGTTTGATATTGTCGATTTGTCGTATTACCGACACAATTTCCTGCTCGCTCAGTACTTCGGGCAAGGTTTTTTCCTTTCGTGGCCGCTCAACCAGATATATTTTTCGCTGTCCGCCCAAAACCCGCTCGTAGTAAAATTTAATTGAATTAATAGATTGGTTTTGATACGATGTCGATATTTTCCGTTCGATTACAAGATAACGCATAAAGGCAATAATCATTTTCTCATCAATGTTGTTGATGTCATATTTATGGTAATAGTTTATGAACTCTTCAAATAGGCCTTTGTACGATTTTAACGTGCTTTCACTGTATCTGAGTTCTTTCAGTTTGAGGATATACTCTTCGGGGCAATGTCGGTAATTTGCAACATTATAAGCAGTAATCCTCGGAGATTTATCATTGGTTTTGATCTCTTCTTCATACCGGACTTCTATTTTTTGAGCCTTTGCCAATACTGTTATTTCATTTAAAAACTTTTCAGAAAAAGGGACTGTCCACCATTTATTGACTGCGTCCCAGGTATGAAAAGGCATTTTTTTTAGCAAATAGCTCAATTCCTTGTTGAAACCAAAAATCAATTTTAACCTTCTGCTATTTGTTTTAATTATTAAAAGCTCATTGTTCTTTATCGTTTTTTGTTCATCAGCGCTTGTTTTTATTTCATACTCGTCATGAATAATTAGTTCGCTAATTCTGTCCTTAAAATAGTCGTTTATTAAATCCAGATTGCCCGGGTAATTAGGCACTATCCAACAATACTGTTTAGCATCCCACCTGCTGTACCGCAATGAGACGATAAAATGCGTGTCGAGGGCGTTTTTGGGAAGTTTCAATATGATATTCCTACCTAAAACCTGCACCGAAACGCCCTTTACCGGTTGTGCCTTGTTGGAACATTCGGCATTTGTGAAATTAACAATGGGTTCAACCGTTTTTACATCGCTAACTTTTTGTGGGTATTCGATTTGGGGGAACAGTGTTTTTAACAGGTCAAATTCCTTTTTGGTATAAGGTATATGCCAGGCGTTCATTGTTCTGCTCCATTTTGCGCCCGGAATCTTTTTAATAAGTTGTGCAATTTCCTGATTATAAGGAAAATCAATTTTGATGCGTGATTCTCCTTTATGGGTGATTTTTGTTGCCCGCATAAGATAAAAGTTGTGTATATACCTTAAAAATAAGAAATATCTGCAATTGGAAACCGAAAGCAAGCACGAAAAATCTGGCTCCAACGGGTACCAAAGCTTTTGGCTTTGCTCTTCAATTCTTCATCAAATCCAAAGAATAGCCCAATCTGGTCATTTCCGTTGTGAAATAACTTTCGAAGTTGTACCATAATCAAATAAGTCAGATAGGGTTATTTCTTGTTGACCCTAAATTAAACAATTACAGGGTCTTATACAAGGATGAAAGGGATTCTATCCATAAAAAAAGGACGGAGTCCCTTTTCCAGGCTCCTTCAAAACAAAAAAGCCAGTCAGGAAATCAATCCTAACCGGCTATATCGTTTGTTCAATGTACCGCTCCCTGAGCTTGTCGAAGGGAGTTTGCGAACTTATTCCTTATCCATGATCTCAGTCTGTAATCTTACCGAATCTTCGTGGATGTGTTGGAATAACAGCTGAACGAGATTCCGATCCAGGTTCAGGCTTTCGCCCAGTTTCATGCGTTTTTCCATCAGTTCGGCAAAACGGCCAACCTGAAACGCGGTGACGTTGTTTTCTTTTTTATACTGACCAATTTGTCTCACAATTTCCATTCGCGACGACAAAGTTTCGAGCAATTCCGTGTCGATGGCATCAATGCGGTTACGAAGTAATTCGAGCTGATTTTCAAACAGTTTGTTGTCGATCCTAACATTCCGGATAATCAACCGGTCGAGTAATTTGGCCAGGTCAGCCGGAGTAAGTTGCTGTTCCTTGTCGCTCAATGCACACGACGGATCGCGGTGCGATTCGATCATCAGCCCTTCCATGCCCATATCAAACGCTTTCTGCGAAATATCGTACAAATACTCACGTTTCCCGCCAATGTGACTTGGATCGCAGATAATGGGCAGATTGGGCATCAAACGGCGCAATTCGATCACCGTTTTCCAGTTGGGGTAATTGCGGTACTCGGTTTCGCGAAAAGGCGTAAAACCTCGATGAATGGCCACCATATTTTTTATTCCGGCCTGGCTGAGGCGCTCAAAAGCCCCAACCCAAAGTTGTACATCGGGATTGACGGGATTTTTCACCATCACCACAGCATCGGTTCCTTTCACCACGTCGGCAATTTCCTGCACCACAAAAGGACTGGCCGTTGAACGGGCTCCGATCCACAGCACATCTACACCTGCTTCCAGCGCTTCTTCGGTATGTTGGGCGTTTGCCACTTCGGTGCCTACCGGCATTCCGGTTTCTTCGCGAACCATTTGCAGCCATTTTAAACCGATGCTTCCTATACCTTCGAAACTTCCGGGACGGGTGCGTGGTTTCCAAATACCACCGCGATAAACGAATACGCGGTGATCTCTGGCAAGCATCCGGGCAGTTTCCATGGTTTGTTCCTCGGTTTCGAGGCTACACGGACCGGCGATAATAAGCGGGTTGTTCAGTTGTGGCAACCAGTGCTTAATCGGGTTAATTTCTAATTCCATGACTATTTGGTATAAAGTTTAACTATTGTCTTTTCATTTTTTACGAGCGAATCACCTTGTCCGTTCAGAATTCCTCGAATACGGTTGGCATTTTTCATCAGCGCCATCATTTGTTCCGGATCAGATTCGATGCTTTTTTTAAATGCTTTCAGGTGTTTGATATATACTTCCAGCGATTCAACAACGTATTCCTTGTTTTGTTGAAAAATTGGTCCCCACATTTCAGGAGAACTCTTGGCCAGTCGGACGGTAGAATTGAATCCACCGCTTGCCAGATCGAAAATAATTTCGCGGTCTTCCTTGTCGAGAACCGCATTGGCCAAGGCAAAAGCTGCGGCATGCGGAAGGTGCGAAATAAATGCTGTACTGTGATCCTGATCATCTGCAGTCATGTAAGCGATATCCATTCCCAGCGCCTGGAAAACTTTTTCGGCAAAAGCCAAATGTTGTGGTCCAATTTTTTCCTGATCGCAAATGATGTTGATCTTGCCTTCGAAAAGTCCTTCGAGCGCGGCTGACGGACCTGAATTTTCAGTACCCGCCATCGGGTGGGCCGGAATATAATTCCTGCGTTTCGGATGGTTTTCAACGGCTTCGGAAATCGCTTTCTTGGTCGATCCCACGTCAATTACTGTGGTTTGGGCAGAAATCAGGTCAAGAACCTGGGTTAGGGTGTTCAAAACCTTATCAACCGGAATGGCAATAATCACCATATCGGCTTTCGAAACGGCATTTTCCAGCGTTTCAATCCGGTCGATAATTCCTAACCGAAGCGCTTCCACGGCATTTTCCTGACTTGAATCGACGCCTGTAATTTCAGCAGCAAATCCGGCCTTCCGCAGGTCTTTTGCCATCGATCCGCCAATAAGTCCCAACCCAATAACTGTAAGTTTCATATCTAATTTGTTTATTTTCATTTCGTACCACTTGACCCAAACGGTTCATGCAATTGCAAATCATTGCCTAAGCTTTCCCCCAGTTGGGGGAACGGGAAGGGGGCTTTAAAATAAAAAAAGGGCCCCGTTATGCACGGGACCCTTTTGTAAAATATCTTTTTGTAACAACAAGATATTACCAGCCGATCCCGATAGGAGAACAGAAGTAATAAAACCAATAAAAATTGTTGTTACCTGTACGTTTCATGTTACTTTCAATTTGGAAGCAAATATAGATATTTTATTTAATTGGCGGTTACTGTATCAGAATTTTCCGGGTAACTAGCTGGCCGTTTTCCGGTTCAACCGTAAATAAATACAGCCCGGGCCTGAAACTGCTTACATCAATGGCCGTCTGAAAGGCGCTGGAACTAACAGGAAAGGTCCGGCTGTAAACCGGTATTCCGGAGGAATTATAGGCTTTCAGCATCAATTTATGAATATTCTTTTGCGCCTGAATCTGCAAAGTTAACTCATTGGTTGCCGGATTCGGGGAAAAATTAACCTCTCCGGATGACAAAAGTATCGGATTGACCGCAGTTCCAATATCCTGAATGTTCAAATTATCAATGATCCAGCCCCAACCGTTCGAATATGGATCGGAAAAAAGGCGAAACCTGACCATAATCGTATCTCCGGCGCTGAAATTACCATTCGCCAACATATCAATTTCACGTTTCACAAACAAATCTTTTGTTGGCACAGATGTACTGTTATTACCTGAAATTCCTTTGTTAAACAAATTAGCCCATGTTGACTTCGCACCACTATCGTATCCATCAATCACAGGTTTCCAGGTTGTTCCATTATCTGTCGAACCTTCAACAATCACGTAATCGTAGAAGTTTTCGTCGCCAAATTTAGTTCCCGGATCGCCTGGTTCCACCAATACGATTTCATCGAAACTCATTTTTCCACCGGCCTTCAGGACAATTGGGTACCTGAGCATGGCGCTGAAATTAAAGTTCGTATTGTCGGTATCCGGACTTAGGTATGGATGGGCAGAATTTAAGGCTGGATTATCGAACCCGGTAGCAGTGGAAACATTAAAATCAGTGCCAATAAAATCGGTATTTACGGTATTGAAATCAGTAACATATTTATCGACGGGATTTTCAATTCCTTCGATTTTAATGCTGAAGTTTCCGGAAAGCGGCAAATAGCCGGTGTTACTTTGCGACGAAATATCAGTGGCAACAAACCGGTAATGAACCAGATCACCATTTTTGACAGAGCTGGAAGAAAGGACCAAATCAGCCGAATAATAATTACCGGAGTCATTTTTCAGGATTAAATCATGATTTGTTCCTTCATTTATAAAATATTCCAGCTTTACTGATTTAACACCCAGGTTGTCGGTTGCCCGAACATTCATTTTTGTGGTTAGATTTGTGGTTAAAAGGTATTTGATCGGTTTATGGATCAATACAGGGGCTTCCTTGTCAAGCTGAATCTTAAAAGGGAAATAGCCGGTTAGCGGCAAACGGCCTATATTACTTTGCGACGATATATCAGTGGCAATAATCCTGTAACTGACCTCATCTCCGTCTTTTACGGTTCCCTCCGGAAATGTCAGATTTACAGAATATTGATCATTTGAATCGTTATTCAGTGTCAAATCCGTTTTCGGTCCACCGTTTACAAAATATTCCAGTTTAACCGACTTAATTCCAATGTTGTCAGTTGCCACCACGTCAATTTTCGCCGAAAGCTTATCGGTTAACATCAATTTCACAGGTTCGTGTTTCAATACCGGAGGTGTATTGTCAATTCCAATGTTAAAGCTCAGATATTGGGCTGGTGAGCCGGAAGGGAAAACATACCTTCGGTTTTTCACATCGGTGGCCGAAAAGAAATAGCGAACTTCTCCATTTGAAGTTTGATTCAACTGGGCGTTAAAAACAGTATTTACATTCGTTGCTGCTAACCGAACAGAATCTCTTCTAATAAACGGAGTCCTTGAATAAACCAAAAATAATTTGGTTGTATCCAGGCCATAATCACTAATTAGCTGAGCATCAAAATTGATTGGTGATGAAACATACTCAATGTCTTTTATGGATTTATGCCTGATGGATATATTTTTCCAGCCAATATCATACAGCATGGCAAGCGCATCGGGCCCGGGATCATGAATGGCTTCACCCATATCGGCATAGGGCGTCATCAGCGAATTCACATCACTCACCGGATACGTCGATTCATCAAGATGGTAAATGCTCGAACCAGTGTCCCAACTGGTTGGTGCGAAAAGCCTTGGTATTTGACCGTCAACCATTCTGGAGTTAAATTCCAACCATCCTGAAGTTAGATTCTGATTGAGCAAAGTAGATGGATTCGTAAAAAGCTTGGTATTAACTAATTTTTCACCTTTCTTGTTTACCACAAACAAATCGAATGCAGCAGGCAAATAATCAGCTCCTGAAGAGTATCCTCCTCTGCCGGAAGCGGAATAAAAATTACCGATGAAACCTAATCCATGAGCCAATTCGTGCAAAACAGTTGAAACAAAATCGTATTGATTGAACGGGGTTTTTCCATCGGTGCCAAAATACCAGTTCGCAAAATCTTTGTTGAACGATGCATCAATTTCGTAATCGGTTGGAGAATTGACCTGCCCGCCCAACATCTTTTCAACTAATGCTACAGAGTAATAGCAGTTCCAAACCTCTGTAGAATTAAAATTCTTAAAATAATCGGTTGAGCCAGTGCTTCCCAAAACGCCTTTTCCCAAACTCGTCCACACCGCCCTTACCCGAATGGGTACCGGAGAGTAAATCAGGCTTTTCCAAATATCAACGGCATACTGAAATGCCTGCTGAGCTTCAGGAGGAAACCCGAAATAAGTGACTTCGATGGTGGTTGTTTGGGTTGAAGCCGACTTTAAATGCTCATAAAATTCTACTGGCGGTTTAACAAATGAAGGATGAGGTACGTTTGAACCATAACAAACCGGTGGCGGTATCTTAATTCCTTTCTTCTTCCATGATTCCTGTCCATAACTCAACCCTGCTGTTATCAGGAATAAAAACAAACCCAGTTTTACCTTCATTTTACTTTCAGTTATAGTTCTGCCCAATGTACTTCAACACAAAAAATCACACTGCAAAAAAAGATCCAAAAGATTAAGCGTCTGTCTTAAGCTCTATTTTATCGGTCTTCTGAATCCAAAAGTAGCAGAAATAATCGCAATTTTTAATCTATATTTGCCTGAAGTACGATGTCATTAACAAATTTACCATGAAATTTCCTTTCTATTTTCTCATTTTATTTTTTACCTCAATAATGGTTTCTGCGGCCAAACCCGAAAAACCTTTCGACGAATTGTACCGGTCACAGTTTCATTTTACTCCTGAAAAAAACTGGCAAAACGATCCAAATGGTTTGGTTTTCTACAAAGGCGAATATCATCTGTTCTATCAGTACAATCCTTTGGGGAAAAAATGGGGATACATGCACTGGGGCCACGCCATCAGCGCCGATCTGGTGCACTGGAAACACTTGCCAATAGCGCTTTTTCCGGATAACGATTCGAAAGACTCGGTTGAATGCACTGCTTTTTCAGGAAGCGGACTGGTTGACGAAAATAATGTAACAGGCTTACAATCAGGCGACGAAAAAACCCTCTTGTTATTCTATACCAGTCAGAAATGCGGACAGCGACTGGCGTACAGCAACGATAAAGGAAGAACCTGGCAGAAATACGCTAAAAATCCGATCATCGCATACAACGAAACCGATGACGCCCGCGATCCTAAAGTTTTCTGGCACGAAGGAAGCAATCAATACGTGATGGTGATTTACCGAAGACCAAACAACAACGATAAACAAAAAGGAGTATCATTTTATACCTCCAAAAACCTGATCGATTGGGAATTCAAAAATCACATTCCCGGTTTTTTTGAGTGTCCCGATCTGGTTGAGCTGCCGGTAAATCGTCGTTCTGATGATAAAAAATGGGTTTTATTCGATGGAGATGGAAGCTATGTCATCGGTTCGTTTGATGGCGAAAAGTTCGTTACTGAAACGCCTAAAATCAAAAGCGACTTCGGGGCCAACTACTATGCCACTCAAACCTGGAGCAATATTCCCGAAAACGATGGCCGTACCATTCAGATTGCCTGGATGAAAGGTGGTGAATTTCCCGGAATGCCATTCATGGGGCAAATGACTTTTCCGTGTGAATTGTCGCTTACAAAATTCGTGGAGGGAATCAAGCTGGTTCGAAAACCAGTGAAGGAAATTGCTCTTCTGCACTGGAAAGGCGAAGTTTGGGAAAATAAAAATCTGATTCCCGGAATCAATAAAAATCTGGCCCATGGCATTAAAGGTGATTGTTTACACATCAAGGGAAGTTTCAAACTTAAAACTGTTGACAGTTTTGGTTTTGTTGTTCGTTTAGATAAAAAACAAAACGGAACCGAAATGGTATATAACACCAAAACAAGCACGCTGACCTGCCTCGGTAAATCAGCTGTTGTTGAACCAATTGACGGAGTCCTGAAACTTGAGATTCTGCTTGACCGCAGTTCATTGGAAATTTTTGCCAACGACGGAAAAGTAGTTATGAGTTCATGTTTTGTTCCTGACGATAATGCATTTGGTTTATACCTGTTCAACACCGGGGGTGAATTATTTGTCGAAAAACTGGAAATATATCCGATGAAATCGATCTGGTGGGAAGAAAAATAAGAATGCTATGAAAGCAATTGTAAAAATAAAACCTGAAAAGGGAATTTGGATGGCCGATGTCCCGATGCCGGTTATTGGACCCAATGATGTTTTGCTTAAAATCAAGAAATCTGCTATTTGCGGCACCGATCTTCATATATACAAGTGGGACGAATGGGCACAAAATACCATCAAAACACCATTGGTAATTGGTCACGAGTACATGGGAATTGTAGTCGAAAAAGGATCAGAAGTTTCCCGGGTCCACCTGGGCGAACGGGTCACTGTCGAAGGTCATATTTCATGTGGTTTCTGTCGAAATTGCAGGCGCGGACGACAACACATTTGCGATCATACCTTAGGAATCGGAGTAAACCGGGATGGTGGTTTTGCTGAATACGTTTCAGTTCCTGCTTCAAATGTTCTGAAAGTAGATGATCGTATTTCAGATGAATTAATGTCAGTCATGGATCCGCTGGGCAATGCCACCCATACTGCCCTGTCGTTTCCGTTACTTGGCGAAGATGTTCTGATTACCGGAATCGGTGGTCCGATTGGTGCGATGGCTGCGGCAGTTTGTAAGTTTGCAGGGGCCCGGTATATTGTTGGTACCGATTTGAGCGAATATCGCCGCAATCTGGCCATGAAAATGGGTGCAACAACGGTTATTGATCCACAAAAAGAAAGTGTCAGGGACGCCATGAAATCGCTTGGAATGGTTAGTGGTTTCGATATTGGTCTCGAATGTAGCGGGTCGTCAGCCGCTTTTAACGATATGGTCGAAAATATGTACAATGGAGGCAAGGTATCATTGCTGGGATTGCTGCCCTCTTCGACGCAAATCAATTGGAGCAAACTTATTTTTAAAGGATTGACACTCAAAGGCATCTATGGTCGCGAAATGTATGAAACCTGGTATCAAATGGAAATGATGCTTTCGCACGGGTTAAACATCAGTCCGGTAATTACACACCGGTTCCCAGCTGATAATTATCAGGAAGCCTTCCGAATCATGGAAGAGGGAAATTGCGGAAAGATTATTCTGGACTGGGAATAAAGTATTCATAACATAATTGTTTTGGGAGGTTGACCAAAAAATCTTCTTCTCTAGAATACGGCCTGATTATCAAATAGTTATAATAAATTTCAATGTAACTGTAATCTTTTTCTGCAGTAAAGAAACCTTTAGAGGATTGGGCTTCAGCAGAAAAATAAAAACAAGAAAGCTGAAAATAAACAGGTAACGACGCATGCTAAAAATCCATATAAACCAAAACTGGGCAATGATCAGATTGAACTACATTTTGCAATATACTGGCATCTTTTATCTTATCTTTTAATTCATCAGTTACCATGTGATAGTCAATCCGCCATCCTTTGTTATTCTGCCGTGAACCGGCACGATAGCTCCACCATGAATACTGGTGCGGTTCCTGGTTAATTTCACGAAAACTATCCACATAACCATCCCCGGCAAATTTGGCAAACCATTCCCTTTCTTCAGGTAAAAAACCGGATGTACTTTGTTGTTTTTCAGGATTATGAATATCAATCCAAAGCCTGCAAATGTTATAATCTCCGGAAATAATGAGTTTCGAGCGGGTTTTGCGCAGCTCATTCAGGTAGTTGTGAAAATCGGCCAGAAAGTCCATTTTAAAGGCTTGTCTCACACCGCCAGTAGTTCCCGAAGGGAAATAAGCGCTAATCACCGAAACATCTCCAAAATCAGCTCTAATCACTCTGCCTTCCATGTCGTATTTGTCAACGCCCATGCCATAAACAACCTTATCTGGTTGTTGCTTACAGAAAATGGCCACACCACTGTACCCTTTTTTGATGGCAGAAAACGCATAACAATGGTATCCTAAAGCCTCAAATTCAGACTCGTGCATCTGGCCTGGCTGCGCTTTCGTTTCCTGAAAACAAATGACATCGGGATTTATCTCTTTGAGATGATTAAGTAAATCTTTACTTATAGCAGACCTGATTCCATTTACATTGTAGCTTAAAATGCTTTTCACAATTTTTGTTACTTTTGGTTCATATTAATTGAATGGCTAAAGTATAACGAATAAATTTAACGGAAAAATATCCATTGAAAAAAGGTATTGTGATTAAATCAACAGGCAGCTGGTACACTGTTAAAACAGAAGAAGGTAATCTGATTGAAAGCAGGATAAAAGGAAATTTAAGACTAAAAGGTATCAGAAGTACCAACCCGATTGCAGTTGGTGATCAGGTAGAACTAACAGAATCAAACGAAGATAATAATGCTGTAAGTCAAGTTGTTGGCTTTATTTATAAAATTTTGCCCCGAACCAATTACATTATCCGGAAATCTCCGAATCTCTCAAAAGAATCACATATCATTGCCGCCAATATCGACCAGGCTTTTCTGGTTGTAACCATACAATATCCATTAACTACAACAACCTTTATTGATCGCTTTTTGGTCTCTGCCGAAGCCTACCGGATTCCCTGTCATCTGATTTTCAATAAAATAGATCTTTACAATGAAGAACAAACAGAGGAAATGAATTCTCTGATCGGAATTTATGAAAAGGTAGGTTACCAATGTTTAAAATTATCGGCAAAAAAAGACATCGGCTTCACTGCATTAAAAAGCATGATGACCAATAAAACCAATGTTTTTGCCGGTCATTCAGGTGTTGGAAAATCGACCATCATCAATTCCTTACAACCTGAGATGATGATAAAAACTGGTATTATATCCGAAGCTCATTTTTCAGGAAAACATACCACAACAAATTCTGAAATGTATGAACTCGATTTTGGAGGTTACATTATCGATACTCCGGGAATAAAAGGTTTTGGTGTGCTCGAAATGGAAAAAGAAGAAATCTCACATTATTTTCCTGAAATTTTTAAACTTTTGGATGGATGCCAGTACTACAATTGCACCCATACTCACGAACCACAATGCGCGGTAAAAAAATCGGTGGAAGAAGGTGAAATTGCACAGAGCAGATATAATTCTTACCTCGGATTGCTCGAAGGGGAAGAAAAGTACCGGAACTGACCTATATTCAGTTAAAAACGGACACAAAAAAAGCTTAATTCTGGTCAGGTTAAGCTTTTTTATTTCAATGTGTTAGCTTATAAAAACCGAAGATTAACCGTGCCTTAGAATCTCCTATTTCGTCAGCCACCTGCTGGTAGCCTTGTTTTTTAAGATTCTCGACGCTATTAAAACGCTTCAAAATCGCAGTTATGGTCTTCTCTCCTATTCCGGGAATAGTTTCAAGTTCTGATTTGATAAATTCGCCCGATCGTTTGTTCCGGTGAAAAGTAATTCCAAACCGATGTGCTTCGTCGCGCAACTGCTGAATAATTTTTAGTGTCTCCGAATTTTTATCCAGGTACAATGGAACTGAATCTCCCGGAAAATATATTTCCTCTAATTTTTTTGCTATACCAATGATTGAAATCTTTCCACGAAGGTTCAATTTTTCCAGAGCACCTAACGCAGCACTGAGCTGCCCCTTGCCTCCATCGATAACAATTAGCTGCGGCAGTGATTTTTCTTCGTCGAGTAATCGCTTATATCGTCGGTAAACGACCTCTTCCATCGAAGCAAAATCATCTGGTCCTACAACTGTTTTTACATTAAAATGACGGTAGTCCTTTTTCGAAGGTCTAGTGTCTTTGAAAACCACACAGGATGATACCGGATTTGTCCCCTGAAGATTACTATTATCAAAACATTCGATGTGAACCGGCTGAACTTTTAACTGAAGATCCTTCTGCATGGTTTCCAAAATACGGGCAGCATTCTTTTCTGTCTTCGAAACTAGCTGATGTTTTTGTTTCTCCAAACGATAATATTTTGCATTCCGTTCTGAAAGTTCAAGAAGCTTTTTTTTATCCCCTTGCTTCGGTATCTGAATTTTCACTCCTTCCAATTCCATATCCAATTTGAATGGAACCAGAATTTCCTTAGCATTGCTGAATATCTTAAGCCGTATTTCGACAATAGCAAACTCAAGAAGTTCAGTTGCGGATTCATCCAAAACCTTCTTTATTTCCAGGGTATAAGTTTGAATGATTGCACCGCGTATAATTTTCAGATAATTCACATAGGCAAAACCTTCATCCTGATCAATAGAAAAAACATCAACATCGCTAATTGAATTGCTAACAACGGTTGACTTCGATTGAAATTTTTCAAGTAAATCAAGCTTCTCTTTAATTACGGCAGCTTCTTCATATTTTAAATCGAGAGACAACTCCCGCATCAAATCCTTTAAATATTTAATCACGCCCGTGATGTTGCCCTTCAATATCTCCTTTATTTGATCGATATTTTTAGTATAAAGATCGTGCTCTAAAGCGCCAATACATGGTCCCAAACAATTTCCCATATGATATTCGAGACATACTTTGAATTTTTTCTGGCGAATATTCTCCTCCGACAAATTGAGTTTACAGTTTCGCAATTTGAAAAGTTTGCGAAAAAGATCGAGTAAAAAACGAACAGTTATGATTGAAGTATAAGGACCGAAGTACACCGAACCGTCACGAATAACAGTCCTGGTTTGAAAAACTCTTGGAAACCGCTCCTTTTTAATTACGATCCACGGATATGTTTTGTCGTCCTTCAGGCGGATATTATAACGCGGCTGATATTTCTTAATCAGGTTGTTTTCGAGAAGCAATGCGTCCTGCTCCGTTTCTACAACCAGGTGTTTAATGTCTGCTATACTCCTAATAAGTAATGCAGTTTTTCTGTTCTGCTGATTTTTATTGAAATATGAGGCAACGCGCTTTTTAAGGTTTTTAGCCTTTCCTACATAGATGATTTTACCACTTACATCAAAATACTGATATATTCCAGGTTGGTCAGGAAGGACAGAAACTAAAGACCGTAGATATTCAGCGTTTTTTAATACCATCAGGAGAAGACTATTTACACCTTATTTTAATACTGAATGACCGAATGAGCATCGTATTCAGCTAATTCCTTCTTTTTATCGGTTTGAATAAAGGTTAAATCCACAATAAAAGAGAAGTAAATTTTTTTTACATTCAACTGTTTTACCAGGTTAAGAGCTGCCAAAGCTGTGCCACCGGTTGCTAAAAGATCATCATGAATCAACACAATGTCATCTTCATTTAAGGCGTCAACGTGAATCTCAATAGAATCAACTCCATATTCCAATTCATACGATTCACTAAGAACTGCAGCGGGCAATTTTCCTTTTTTACGAATTGGCACAAACCCTGCATTAATACGATATGCGACTGCCCCTCCAACTATAAAACCACGCGATTCGAGTGAAACAATTTTGGTAATTCCCTTATCTTTATAAAATTCAGAAATTTGATCTACTACGCTTTTAAAAGCATTTGGCTCTTTAAACAAGGTTGTAATATCTTTAAAACTTATACCATCGATTGGATAATTTTCGATGGTTCGCACATAATTTTTAAGCTCCATATTCATAAATTTATAGTTCCACGTGGAACATTATCTTCCTAACAAAACAAGTAATACGTTTATATCAGATGGACTGACTCCGGAAATCCGACTTGCCTGACCAATGGTATCAGGTTTAATTTGCGAAAGTTTCTGCCTGGCTTCAGTACTAATCGTTAAAATATTTCCGTAATCAAACTTTCCTGAAATGGATATCTTTTCTAATCTGCGATACTTATCAGCCACCAATTTTTCTCGCTCAATATAACCTGCATATTTAATGGCAATTTCAGCTGACTCCAGAATTTCAACAAAACGTTTGGCCGGTATCCCTGCCAAAAATGATTTAAACGGGATAATTTCTTCAGTCAAATCAAAGATAGAAATCTGTGGACGAAGAATAATATCTATTAATTTCACACCTTGTTTCAATGCCAATGAACCTTTTCTCTCTAGAATATGATCGACAAATTGAGGTTTAATTGAGAAATTTGAAACAAATTCAATAATACTTTCAACTGCCTTCTTCTTCTCCAAACACAAATCAAACCTTTCCTTTTTGGCCAAACCCAATTCAAAAGCACGTGGTGTTAACCGAAAATCAGCATTATCCTGACGTAATAAAATCCGATATTCAGCTCGCGAAGTAAACATGCGGTAAGGTTCATCAACACCTTTTGTTACCAAATCATCTACCAAAACTCCAATATAGGCTTCATCCCTATTCAAGATAAACGGATCAAGATTATGAGCTTTCTGGTGCGCATTAATACCGGCAATTATACCTTGTGCAGCTGCCTCTTCGTAACCGGTTGTTCCGTTTATCTGGCCAGCAAAAAACAGGTTCTCAACTAACTTGGTTTCCAGTGTATGGTGAAGTTGTGTAGGATCGAAGTAATCGTATTCAATGGCATAGCCCGGTCTGAAAATCTTTACATTTTCCAGTCCTGGAACCATCTTCAATGCTTTTAACTGAACATCCCATGGCAAAGAAGAAGAAAATCCATTCAAATAATATTCAATGGTATCTTCACCTTCAGGTTCTAAAAATAACTGATGAGATTTCTTCTCAGAAAAAGTAACTATTTTGGATTCGATACTTGGACAATATCGGGGACCGGCACCAATGATGGTTCCATTATACATGGGCGAATCTGCAAATCCTTCTTCCAGAATGGAGTGAACAGTCTCATTGGTAGATGTAATCCAGCAACTTTTTTGTTTTAAATTAGATTTAATATCAGGCAAAAAAGAAAACTTTCCGATGTTTTCATCACCTGATTGTTCCTCCAACTTTGAAAAATCAATGGACCTTCCATCAATACGAACAGGAGTTCCTGTTTTTAACCTTCCGGTTTTAAAACCAATATCAGTTAACTGATCTGAAATATGGTACGAAGCGCTCTCACCTATACGCCCACCTTCCATTTGAGCTTTGCCGATATGCATCAAACCATTCAGAAAGGTTCCATTAGTTAGCACAACTGATTTGGAAAAGAAATCCACTCCTATTTTAGTACGAACTCCATTGACCACATTATCCTTGATGTGAATCGAAATAACCGAATCCTGCCAAAGATCCAGATTCGGAGTATTTTCCAGAACGTGCCGCCAAAGCTCCGTAAAACGAACGCGATCGTTTTGTGCTCGCGGGCTCCACATGGCCGGACCTTTGGATTGATTTAGCATCCGAAACTGAATACTCGACTGATCGCTGACAATGCCGGAATATCCTCCGAGAGCATCAATTTCGCGAACTATTTGTCCTTTTGCAATTCCTCCCATCGCCGGATTACACGACATCTGAGCATATTTAGTCATATCCATTGTAATCAGCAATGTTTTTGAACCCAAATTTGCTGCAGCCACAGCTGCTTCACACCCGGCGTGTCCTCCCCCAACCACAATAACATCGTAAAACGGTAACATCTATCTGTATTTATATATAATCAACTATCTGCTAATACTTTAAGGTAATAATCTTCCTTTTCAGTCATTAATTTTTTATCATTCTTCTTTTTATCCTTGTAACCCAATAAATGCAATATCCCATGGATCAAAATCCGGTTCAATTCATTTGCAAACGGTGTTGAAAATTCATTTGCATTATCTTTAACCCGATCAATACTAATAAAAATATCACCATTGATATTTTTATCTTCAACATAATCGAAAGTAATGATGTCGGTATAATAATCGTGATCCAGATACTTTTTATTCATGTCTAATAAATAGTCATCAGAACAAAAAACAAATGAAATATCTCCAGCAATTTTACCTTCAGAAAATATCACCGTTTTAATCCAATTCGAAGAGATTCTTTTCTCTAATTTAGGAAAAGGAATATCTTCATTAAAATATTGTATGCTCATTAGGGTAAAATATATAAAGGTTGCAAAGATAGTTCTAAGTCACGTTCCAAAATTAGTTCTTTATCTGTTTGATAAAGCTGTTGTATTTTTGATCGTAAAAACTACGTAGTTTATAATTGCTTCGTTTTATGATTTCGCTCTCATTTTTGAGCTTATTTTTATACTCAAAATAGCCTTCCGGGTTTCCCTTTTGGATATCAATTGCAGTTTTCGATTCCCGTTTGTCTTCATAGTCTCTTTCAATTTCAGACTTTTCTGCATCAAGTAATTTTGACAAAATCAAATTCTGTCGGTTAATTAATTCGCTATTTATATTTCGGTTAATCAAATCCTTTCTCGATTGTTCCAATAACTGGTCAACCGCTTTAAGTTGGTCCTTTGCTTTTGAACCTACCGTGCTACCATTCATCATATCCCGAATCAACTGTTGCATAATCTCTTGTTGGGCAATCGTTTGGCCAATACTTTTGCTCATTTTTCCCATGTCCCCCTTTTTCATCTGGTCAATCATCTGTTGTAATTGGTCCTTTATAGAACCCTGACTATCTTTCAGACTTTTCATTCCGGGTTTTGAACCTTTTCCGCCAGGTTTATCACAATCCCCATCGCCAGGTTGACCTTCCTTTTCTTGCTTTTTAATGTTTTCAAGCGCTTCACTTAAAAAGAGAGCTAAGTTATTGGCTGCAGTAATTCCATATTGCTGATACATCCGCGTACCTCCAATATTGCCTGATTCCAAATTATCAAAAGCTGAATTCGTACTGGTTTCAAAGGCAAGCATTTCCTTGTTAATTACTGAACTAATTTCCGGAGTACGTTTAGATAAAGAATACAACGAATCTTTTATAAAAACAACCTGACCCTGAAGATTCATCTGTTTGATTTTTAAATCATTGATCATTGGATTATTAAAGTCAACTGAAGTTAATTTTTTCAGGAGTTTTTCCTGATCAAAAGAAACAAAAATCAAATTATCCAGAATTTGTTTTAAGTCTTCTATATTCGCTTTATTTTGCTTTTTCTTATTGTTTTTGAGCATTTGATCCATTTCAAAAACAAGTTGATCCAAACTTTTTCGATTGTTTTCAATTTCTGCAGAAGTTTTGCGTTTGTTCCCCTTTGCAGAATCTTCAATAATTTTAGAGTAGTTATCTTTTATGACTGAAAACTCATTATCAAAATCAAATAAATTCATTGGCTTCTCCAGCGTCTTATTAAGTTCCAGCGCTCCATTATAATCGTTTTTGAGATTATTCAAAAGCGACTGATTATCCCTTTCCTCGGTATTAATTTGAATCAAATCAGATCGCTTCTCTATTTTTTCCAAAAGAGTTTTTTCTGAATCAGATAATTTTTTAAGTTGCTGAATTACACGATCGACTTTTTGTTCAACCTTCATCTTCTTCAACAACTGCATATTTTTATCCAATTGTTTGGAAAGATTACCTAGGCTTGATTCCATTTCTTTCGATAACTGATCAAACTTTTTTGAATCAAATTGTTTAGCTAATTCATTAAATTCTTCGAATAGCTTTTTTAATTCATCACTCATCACTTCGTTTAACAATTTCTCAATCTGCTCCTGCTTTTTCAGTATTTCGCTTTTATCTTCTGAAAAAGAATTCTGAAAATTATTGGCATCCTTATTTTGCTGACTGATTTGTTTCAATATATTTTCAAGTTCATTCTTTTTACTCATGATATCCTTCACCGTCTGAAACTTTTCCCATTCAGAAAGGTCAGAATTTATTTGCTTCATTTTTAAAATTTCAAACTCCTTCTGAATGTCTTCAGTTAGTTTGGCACTTTTCTGAAACAAATGATCCATTGAACTTTGATCTGAATTTTCTTTCTCAATAATTTCTTTATAATCAGGAAAACTGAAGGTAAAGGTTTCGCTGATAGTACGTTTAAAATGATTGATATAATCGTTATCAGAAACTGAAAAATAGTATTTAAATGATTTTCCATAGTTTACAAATGAATCGAAATTCAGGGAATAATAAAAGTCTTGATTCAGGAAAAAAGGTGTGAACGGAAGATGAATAACACTGTCTTTTCCTTCTGTATTAATATTCAAATCAAGCTTACTGAAACCATAATCATCAACAATATTACCTTTAAAATGAAAAATTTTAAAATCAACGGAATCTCTTATCTGTGCAACTCTTATTTCCGGAAATAAATCAGAAATGGTTTGAATTCTATACACCAAATTATTGGCATCATTCAATTTTGAATTTTGAATGGCTATTCGATATTCAACATCGTTGTATATAGTTTTCAAAATTTCAAATGAATCTCCGGTCTTTTTTCCTACTATCCTGGTACTGTCATTCATCAGCATGACCAAACTGTCAGTATCAACAGTTTTTAATATCCATTTTACTTTAGTACCTGAAACAATTTTTAAATCACCAATATTTTGAAGTGTCTCTGTACTCAGATTAGTATAGGAAGGAGGTTGAATTTCAACATTAAATGAAGAGATAAATGGCTTATTCAAAACTTTAATCCGATAGTTTTCTGAAACATATTTTTTATCAGTAAAAAAAATAGAGATAGAACTGTTTATATTTTCAATGGTGTATTTAAAAAGTTCTTCTTCATTTTTCATCAAAAAATTATTTCCACTGATGTTAATATACATCATATCCGGTATTTCCTTTCCCTTACAACTCAATTTAAGTTCTATTGATTCACCCGTAATTATTTCTAAATCAGTATTTAAAAGTTCAAAAGTAAAAGGTGCAGGTTTATCAAATTTTTGATGAAAACGAACAAGTCTGACAGAACTTTCTGTAAAAAAATCTGGAGCCTCAATAAAAGCAGCAGAAAATATAAAAATGACCAATAATAAAATACCAAATATTAATTTAAGGTCTTTGAATCGAATTGCTTTCGAAAAGCTGAAGATTTTCAGTTCTTCAATTTTTTGATCAATACTTGCCTTTTTTAAATCGCTGGAATATATAGAATCATATTCATTGGCTAATTCCACAATATTGATCAGTTTATCCTTTATTTCGGGATAGTATTTTCGCAATAAGGAAGAAACATCATAATAAGTCAATCTCTTCCCTATGCCCAATAATTTGATTACAGGAATAATTAAAAAATAAACAAAGATGAATAGGATAAGTAATAAAGTACTGATTACGAGAACTAATTTAATTTTTGGATCGAAGTAATTGAAATATTCAAGACCAGCTATTAAACTGAAGTAAACAATCAAAAGAAGGACAAAGAGAATTAAGCCTCTTACCAACTGATAAAGGTAGAACTTCCTTATATAGGCATTAAGCTTATCAATAAACTGTTTATAATTTTTATCCATCTTTATAATATATTCATTTTTAGATCCTTAAATTATCATCTTTTAAACATTAAATAAGTACTGATGTTTATAAGTTAATTTAAAAAGCCTTAAATATTTTACAAAGATATTGATTGCAATTCGTATTAGATATTTTTTTGATTGGTGCAAGAAAAATTAATCAATTATATTCACCATATCTTTGAACAGAAATGAGTCATTCTAATATACTTTTTTATTAATATTTCGAGTAACTAACACTTGTTATAAGAAATTAAAGTAACTTTAATATCAAAGTTTTAGCTTGTTTAAAACTCGTTAACAAAATAATATAAAAGTTTGTTTTTTAGAAAAACAAGAAGAATAGGAAAAAGATATCCTATCTATTAACAGGACATATTCATATTCATTCTTTTTAATTTAGATTTAAATAAATAATAATAATAGTTTCTGAAAATAAATAGAACTTGAGGGTAACCTTTTATTGTTTTTAGGAATAAAGTATATTCGCTGTAAAGAATTTTGGGTATGGGAGATGGACTAAATATTTTATTGGTAGAGGATAATCTTTTAAATCAACGTATTGTAACGTTTAGTTTAAAAAAATACAATCACGATGTTATTATTGCCAATAATGGTATTGAGGCAATAGATAAATTTCGTGAATATAAATTTGACGTGATTTTAATGGACATCATGATGCCAGTTATGGATGGTCTTGAGGCAACTGCAAAAATAAGAGAAATTGAAAATTCTGATCATATTGCAAAAAGAACTCCCATTATTGCGCTCACGGCAAATACTATGGACAACGATCGTGATAAATGTATTTCATACGGTATGGATGATTTTATGGCTAAACCTTTTGACATAGAAAAGCTTAAATCCATATTTTCTGAACTAAAAATTCCAGTCTGATTTAATCCCTTCTGAATTTCAATACTTAAAAGTTTAATTTTTTTACTTTTGGCTGGTATTAAAAGCTAAAAATGAACGAACCCTTTGATTTTAGAGATGAATCATTTCCAGATGACGAAAAAGAGATCGACAAACAATTACGTCCACTTGCGTTTGACGATTTCAGCGGTCAGAGTAAAATTGTAGAAAACCTGAAGATATTTGTCAAAGCCGCTAAAATGAGAGGCGAAGCTTTGGACCATGTTTTACTTCACGGTCCACCCGGATTAGGAAAAACCACCCTTTCAAACATTATTGCCAACGAACTGGGAGTTTCGCTGAAATTAACCTCAGGACCAGTTTTGGATAAACCAGGCGATTTGGCTGGTTTATTGACTAACCTGGAACCTAATGCTGTTTTGTTTATTGATGAGATTCACCGGCTCAGTCCGATTGTTGAAGAATATTTGTATTCTGCAATGGAAGATTACAAAATAGACATCATGATTGACAAAGGGCCCAGTGCGCGGTCCATACAACTCGAATTAAATCCTTTTACATTAATTGGCGCAACTACCCGCTCGGGTTTATTAACAAGTCCCCTGCGGGCTCGTTTTGGTATTAAAGCGCATCTTGAATACTACGATGTTGACATCCTTACCAAAATTGTAAGACGATCAGCTTTTATTCTGGATGTAAAGATTGACGATCAGGCTGCTGTTGAAATAGCCACAAGAAGCCGTGGTACACCACGAATAGTGAATGCGCTCTTGCGACGTGTACGTGATTTTGCCCAGGTAAAAGGAAATGGGCAAATTGACATGGAAATTACGTTGTATGCTTTAGATGCATTAAATATAGATAAATATGGTCTGGATGATATGGATAATAGAATTCTGACTACTATTATCGATAAATTTAAAGGAGGACCGGTTGGTGTTTCAACAATTGCCACTGCAGTTGGTGAAGATTCCGGAACCATTGAAGAAGTTTATGAACCGTTTCTTATCAAGGAAGGTTTTATGAAAAGGACTCCACGCGGAAGGGAAGTTACAGAATTAGCCTATAAACATCTGGGTAAAATTCATTATGGCGACGCTCCTACCCTTTTTTAACCAGCTTAATTTCAAATATTTTGGAGTACAATTTTCCGGTTACAAACATATTTTTAGTTACCGGATCAATGGCAATTCCATTCAAAACATCAACCTGTTTATCTGAGTTCGACATCGTAAGAATTCCGTCCAGATCAATTTTTGAAAGTACTTTTCCGGTTTTTGGATCAATTTTAACAATCAGGTTGGTTGTCCACACATTGGCATAAATGTACCCATCCGAATATTCAAGTTCATTCAAATACATAACTGGATTTTTATCATCGTAAACCTGAAGTTTTTTAACACCTTTGAAGGTAGTTGGATTGATGTAGGTTAATATATTGGTTCCATCACTCATAATTAGATTTTCGTCATCATGAGTCATTCCCCAGCCTTCGGTCGATTCAAAATGAAAGCTGTCTATCACAGCCATATTTTCGGGTTCATAAACAAACCCAATCTGGGTTTTATAGGTCAGTTGATAAATACGGTTGTTGAAAATAGTAATTCCTTCTCCAAAATACCGGTCGGCAAGTTTGACTGATTGCACGGTTTTTCCGGTTTTTAGATTGTTTTTGTAAAGAACTGATTTTCCATTTTCACCGGTACTTTCGTATAGAAATCCATTATGAATTTCAAGTCCTTCGGTAAATGATGTTTCGTTGTGCGGATAGGAATGAATTAACTCATATCCAAACTTTTCAGGAACAAGATCTGATAATACTTCAAAGGTTTTAAAATAAACACCCTCTACCCCATCGGTTTTAACAGCTTCAGCTTTCACCGTATGTTTTCCAATGTTTTCAAATTTTTTCAGGACAGATGTAAATTCGGTATCCTTACTGGTAGTGACTAAAACCGAATCAACAAAAATTTTGGTTTCTTTTAATTCACCATCTTTCAGTTTAATGGCAATGCTGATCGAAATATCGTCGCCATAAATTATTTTTTTATGGATGGATTCAACAGTGATGCGTACAGCAGGTTTTCGTGAACGGTTTGATTTATTTGAACAGGAAAACGAACTGATAAAAATGGATAGAAAGATGAAAATTATGAATAATCTGAAATTCATTTTATTGGTTTTTAAACAGGCACCAAATATAAAACAAATTAAAAATCAATTTGCTTTCAGCTTCATTATTCAGGACGGCAATAAGAATTAGGTTTGTATATTTGGCAAAATTTAACTGAAGTGGGTACATTAAAAAAACTTGCCGGAGAAACAGCCATTTATGGCATGAGCAGCATTATTGGCCGTTTTCTGAATTGGTGGCTGGTTCCTTACTATTCGCGTATTTTTCTACCAGAAGAATACGGAGTGGTGACCAACTTATATTCGTATGTTGCCTTTTTACTGGTCATCCTCACTTTTGGGATGGAAACCGGATTTTTCAGGTTTGCCAATAAAACCCAGCAAAACGATAAGATATACTCTACCAGCGCTTTTTCACTCTTTGGAAGTTCTCTGCTATTTGTGGCAATCGCTTTTATTTTCTCCGGAAAATTAGCTGGTTTTCTGGATTATCCGAACAGCAAACAATACATTGAATGGCTTGCCGTGATTGTGGCGCTCGATGCCGCAACAGCTATTCCGTTCGCCAATTTGCGTCTCGAAGGAAAAGCTGTCCGGTTTGCCACATTGAAGATGGTCAATATCTTTTTCAACATTTTCTTCAATGTGTTTTTCCTGACTGTTTGTCCGTATATTTTGAAGTCAAATCCTGATAGTTTTGTCCGTTTCATTTATCATCCTGAATTTGGTGTTGGCTATGTGTTTATTTCAAACCTGATCGCTTCTGTGATTACGCTGATCATGTTAATACCTGAAATCAGGAAAATAAAATTACTTTTCGACTGGCGGCTTTTCAGGGAAATGTTTTGGTACTCCTTCCCTATCCTACTGGTTGGAATTGCCGGAATGGTGAATCAAAACATCGACAAAATTTTGATTCCGGAGTTGATACCGGCCGCTCAAAAACCAATGGAACAGCTTGGAATTTACGGGGCAAACTACAAACTGGCAGTTATCATGAACATGTTTATCCAGGCCTTCCGGTATTCGTTCGAACCCTTCTTTTTCAGTCATCAAAAAAACAGTAATTCCCGGCTGATTTACGCGCACGTCATGAAGTATTTTGTCATCTTCGGATTGCTTATTTTTTTGGGAATCACCCTGTTTATCGATGTCTTTAAGATTATCATCGGATCTGAATATCACTCCGGATTAAAGGTTGTTCCGGCAGTTTTGATGGCCAATTTGTTTATGGGAATCTATTTTAACCTTTCGCTCTGGTATAAATTGTCAGATAAAACCTGGATGGGCGCCTGGATTGCCGGAATTGGCGCCGTTTTGACCATCGCGGCAAATGTATTGCTCATTCCGGTAATGGGTTACATGGGGTCGGCATACGGCGTGCTGGTTTGCTTCATCATCATGACTATAATCTCCTATGTGGTTGGCCAGAAATACTACCGCGTTGATTACGACCTGAAACGAATACTGATGTATCTCGCTGTTGCTGTTGGTTTTTATTACCTCTCCGACCAGGTTCATTTTTCGTCTTCACTAATAGAATATGGATTGAATATCAGCCTATTTTCTGCATTTTTAGTTGTTGTGTTTTTTGCTGAAAAAAATGATATCCGAAGTTTATTGAAACGATAGGCTAATAAAATACTTTTAAGTATTATTTTTGAATCATATTTTAAATAAAAATGGAAAAAATAAAAATCGCTGTATCCTGTGATCATGCGGGTTACGAACGAAAACAAGCCGTATTGAATTTTCTTCAGGAACAAGGAATTGAATACAAGGATTTTGGTACTTTTTCGGGCGAAAGCTGCGATTATCCTGACTTTGCGCATCCTTTGGCCGAAGCAGTCAGCAAAGGTGAATTTGATAAAGGAATTACCCTGTGCGGCAGTGGGAACGGAATCAATATGACGGCGAACAAACACTTGGGGATTCGTTCGGCCATCTGTTGGCTTCCCGAAATTGCCCAACTGGCCCGCTTGCATAATGATGCCAATATTTGCGCCCTTCCGGCCCGGTTTATTTCCGACAGCGAAGCCATCGAAATAGTGAAAATATTTCTGGCAACCGGATTTGAAGGAGGTCGCCATTTGGCTAGGATCAATAAGATACCGGTATAAAAAATGTCGGAACAGAAGAAAATATTCCTGCAAAAATCAGAGGAGATTGCTTTCGATCTGAAACATCGGGCAACCATCAAATTCAACATGTCGAAATACGATGCTGCGGTTGATCGTGGCATGAAACGATATTCCAATCTGGATTTGGCGAAATCCCGCGCTTCATACATCAAATCATTATCCATCAATAATTTGCATGAATATTTGCTTCAGTTTGAAAAGAACATTACTGCCAATGGCGCTTCAGTGGTTTGGGCCGAAAATACAGAGGAAGCGATTGAAGCGGTAAAGAAAATTCTGATCGAAAACCATTCAAAGACGGTTGTTAAAAGCAAGTCGATGACTACTGAGGAAATTGATTTGAACGATCATCTGGAAGAAATCGGCGTTGAATCGCTTGAAACCGATTTAGGCGAATACATTGTGCAATTGGCAGGTGAAAAACCATATCACATTGTAACGCCGTGCATGCACAAATCGCGGCAGGACATTGCTGAACTTTTCACCGAAAAATTTAATACTCCGGAAGGCAGCTCCCCGGAATACCTTACTGCCTGGGTCAGGCAAAAACTCCGTTCCAAATTTACAACTGCTGATGTGGGAATTACCGGGGCTAATTTCCTGGTTGCTGATGTTGGCGGAATTGCATTGACCGAAAATGAAGGAAATGCACTGATGTCGGTTTCGTTTCCTAAAATTCATATTGTCATTGCCGGAATTGAGAAAGTTATTCCACGAATGCGGGATCTGGGCCTGATGTGGCCGATCCTGGCAGCTCATGGAACCGGCCAGCAGGTTTCGGTTTACAATTCATTGATCACCGGCCCCAAAAAACCGGGAGAATCGGATGGCCCGGATCAAATGATTGTTATATTGCTCGATAACAAACGATCTCAGCTATACAGCAACGATGACCAGTACGAAGCATTGAAATGCATCCGATGTGGAGCTTGTTTGAATGCCTGCCCGATTTATCGGAACATTGGAGGTTATACCTATGATGCAACATACAGTGGTCCAATTGGCTCAGTAATTACGCCTTTTTTCAAGGGATTGAAAGAATACAATCACCTGAGTTCGGCCTGTTCTGTTTGTGGAAAATGTACCGAAGTTTGTCCGGTAAAAATTCCGCTTCATCACATGCTGCTCATAAACCGGCGCGATGCCGTAAGAGCGGGAGCAGGCGGATTTATTTGGAACCAGGGAATGAAAGTCTATGAATTTGCTTTGTCGAAGCGAAGCCGACTCGATTTTATGGGCGGTAAAACAAAAAAAATGTTTACTTTGTTAGGAGCTAATGCACTGGGCGAACAAAAACAAATTCCCAGGCTGGCCGATCAATCGTTTAGCAAACAATGGACCACTAAAAAATAAAACCTATGCTATCCAATACGTGTAAATATGCTGTGAGAGCGCTCATTTATCTGGGAAAATATTCTTCAGATGGGACCAAAATAGGAATTAAAAAAATCTCATCCGATTTATCTATTCCTACTCCTTTTTTAGGAAAAATACTTCAGAATCTGGTGAAACAGAAAATTTTAGTTTCGACCAAAGGACCGAACGGAGGTTTTGGAATGGGGAAAAAAACAAACGAAATTTCGCTGTACGATATCGTCAGGATTGTTGATGGAGAAGATTTCTTCAAAAATTGTCTGATTGGACTTCAGCCTTGTTCAACACATGAAAATAATGAAAAACCATGTCCGGTCCATAGTCGGTTTGGTCCCATACGCGCTGAATTGTTGTTGTTTTATCAGGAAACAACCATCGACGGAATTTTAGGTGATATGACGGGTTTCGAGGATTTGATAAGGCTTTAAATCAATTAATGGCTGGAATCTATATTCATATTCCTTTTTGCCGAAAACGTTGCCATTATTGCGATTTTTTCAAATCAACCGATTTTAGCCAAAAAGTCCGGTTATTGGCAGGTTTGAAAAAGGAATTGGAAAGCCGGCCATCGGAGTTGGCAACCGAAGAAATTACTACCATTTACCTGGGCGGGGGAACTCCTTCGGTTTTACTCATTGATGAGCTGAAAGATCTTTTGTCCACTATCAATCAGAATTACCAGGTTTCGCCGGAAGCTGAAATTACATTGGAGGCCAATCCGGATGATTTAAGCCAGGCAACACTGTCAGCAATCCGGCAGGTTGGATTCAACCGTTTGAGCATGGGAGTTCAGTCTTTTTCTGAATCTGACCTGAAACTGATGAACCGCAGGCATGGGGTTATGCAGGCCATTCAATCGGTAAAATGGGCAAAAAAAGCCGGATTTTCAAACATCAGCATCGACCTGATTTATGGACTGCCCAATCAAACCCTGGAGGAGTGGGAGCGAAACGTTCGCATTGCTGTTGAGTTGGATGTGCAGCATATTTCGGCCTACAACCTTACTTACCACGAAGGAACCGTGTTTTATGATCGGCTTAAAAAAGGAATACTGAAAGAATTGCCAGACGAACTTAGTCTTCAGCAATTTGAAATACTTATCCGGATTTTGAAGAAAGCAGGATTCGAACATTACGAGATTTCGAATTTTTGTAAGCCAGGACTTTATTCGCGACACAATTCCTCGTATTGGAAAAGTAAAAAATACCTCGGAGTCGGTCCGTCAGCCCATTCGTACGATTTTGAAAGCCGCCGCTGGAACGTATCCTCCCTGGCAAAGTATTTACACGGAGTTGAGAACAATGAGACTTACAGTGAATCCGAAATTCTGACCGAACAGGACCGGTACAACGATTACATAATCACTGGTCTTCGAACCATTTGGGGCATTTCTGAAGAACTGATTCAAACTGAATTTTCGGCTTTGTATTTCAGTCATTTTCAGAAAATAAAGGAAAAATATTTGACGTCTGGCCACCTTTCCTGCATGGCTGAAATAGTCAGTTTAAGTCCGGAAGGATTGTTTATTTCAGATCGGATTATGGGCGATTTCATGGTGGTTGAATCATGCTAAATATTGTTAACGTCGGCGGTTGATGTGATTCATTCCAGCTATAAATCCATATCTTAGCAGCTTGAAAATGATTTTTAAAGAAAAATTGGATCTATTTTATTGAATCTGTAACCGAAAAGTAATGATCGTAAATATTGTCAATCAATCCAACAATCCGCTACCTGAATATAGCACCGTGCATTCTGCCGGAATGGATCTTCGCGCCAATCTTCTTGAACCGGTTGTATTAAAACCACTCGAACGGGTGCTGATTCCAACCGGCTTGCTTATTGAATTGCCGGTGGGTTATGAGGCGCAGATTCGTCCCAGAAGCGGATTGGCATTGAAAACAGGAATCACTGTGCTGAATTCTCCGGGAACAATTGATGCCGATTACCGGGGAGAAATCGGAATTATTTTGGTTAATCTGTCGAACCAGGAGTTTGTCATTCAGCATGGCGAACGCATTTGCCAGATGGTCATTGCCAGGCATGAACATATTGGCTGGGAATTGGTTGAAGTGTTGGAAGAAACTGAACGTGGAGCCGGTGGTTTCGGGCATACCGGAAAAAAGTAAAACGAATGAAAAACAGATATTTAGCATACCTTGCAGTTGTTTCAATCCTTATTTCATCCTGTGGAATTGCAAAGAAACAAGTAAAGTCGGTCACTCCGATCAAATCTGAAATACAGGAAAAAACTATTTCAGAAGATGATAAAAATGAATTTGAATATACGTTTATCGAAGGGTTGAAGCAAAAAATGATTGGAAATCAGCAGGCAGCTGTTACGATGTTTTCAAAGTGCCTCGAAATCAATCCCAATTCATCTTCAGCCATGTTCGAACTGGCCAAGATACACCTTGGCAATGGTGATCAAACCAGCTCGTCGCTTTTGCTCGAAAAAGCGATAAATATTGATCCTGCAAACAAGTGGTACAAATTATTGCTTGCCCAGATCTTTCAGCAGGGGAAGCAATACTTAAAGGCAGCTACTTTATATCAGCAACTTCATACACTCGACCCTGAAAATCTGGAATACCAATACCTGAACGCTGCTTTACTTTCGTCAGCCCAAAAATATGACCAGGCCATTGAAGCCTATGACAAACTTGAAAAGAAGATCGGAATCAATGATCAGATTTCGGTTGAGAAACAGCAGATCTACCAGGCAGCCGGAAAGAAAAAAGAAGCTCAGGCTGAACTTCAGAAACTCATTGATTTTAATCCCCGTGAACCACGCTATTATGGTTTGATGGCCGACTTTTACCTTTCTGAAAAAGATGAAGTAAATGCCCTGAAATATTATCAGAAAATTCTTGAAATTGATCCTGAAAACGGATTTGTTCTTTTCTCACTTACCTCTTTTTACCGGCAAAAGGAAGATAAAGAAAAAGCATGGGAGTATATCCGCAAAGGATTTCTTAATAAATCGGTTGAGGTCGATACTAAAATTCAGTATTTCCTGATGATGAACGCCGAAAAGGAAACGCCTTTTTTTACCGAAGATCAGGTTGGCGAATTGGTAAATATCCTGGTAAAAACCAACCCCGATGATTACCGTGTTTATACCGTGTATGCCGAATTTCTGATCCAAAAAGGCAAACTGGCCGAAGCCCGCGAACAACTTCGGAAAGTACTTCAAACAGAAAAAGACAACTACGTGATTTGGGAACGCTTGCTTTTTATTAGCAATGATTTGCTTGATTTTAAAAGCATCTTTACCGATTCGGAAAAGGCGCTCGATTTGTTTCCCAATCAGGTTAATTTATACGGTTTACGGGCAGTGGCCTGTCTGCAACTTGAGAAATATACCGAAGCGCTGGATGTTTTGAAAGAAGGCGAACCGTATTTGCTGGATAATAAACCAATGAAAATACAGTTTGATTTATACCGGGCTGAAGCCAATTATAAGCTTGACCGGGTGGAGGAAGCTTTCAAGGCTTTTGACGAGGTAATCAGTCTCGATCCTGAAAACTGGCTGGCGATGAACAATTATGCCTATTACCTTTCGATCCGGAATGAAAACCTCGAAAAAGCAGAGGAATTAGGCAGCAAGGCAGTTCGGGCGAACCCTGAAAATCCGACTTATCTGGATACGTATGCCTGGGTTTTGTTTATGCGAAAAGATTATTCGCTGGCAAAATTTTACATGGATACAGCCATGAAAAACGGCGGGGACAAGAATGGGGTTATCGTTGAACATTATGGCGATATTTTGTTCATGCTGGGTGAAAAAGACAAGGCAATCGGGCTGTGGAAAAATGCCCTCGAAACAGGAGAAGGTTCAAAATTATTAAGCGAAAAAATAAAACAGGGTCGCTACCTCGATAAATAAAAAACAGTGAGCAGAATTACTTCAAAAAAAAATATAGTTTTTGTACTGGTTGGTGCGATTTTGCTGGGACTTTCCTCCTGTAAAACAACGCGTTTGGCCACCACAACTTCTGTTGTTAAACCCATGAGCGCCAACAAACTGATCCGGAACATAGAGAACAATGCATTTGATTACAAACATTTATCGATTAAAAAAATTAATTGCCAGTTCGATAACGGAAAGACCAAAACTTCATTCAGGGCCAGTATTCTGGCCAAAAAGGACAAGCAGATTATTGTAATGCTTACCAAACTGAATATCCCGGTAGGACGGATTTGGTTAACTCCCGACAGCGTTAAATTCATCAATTACATTGAAAATAATTATTTTCTGGACGACTACAGTTACCTGAGTTCTCTGCTTGATATGGACCTCGATTTTGAAACAGTTAATTCAATCATTTCGAATTCAATCTTTTCGGTTCGTGATGAAAAGCGCGATAAAGATAACCGTGAATATGAGGCCAGAATTGATTCAGGAATGTATATGCTGGAATCAGTCAAAAAGCTGAAGGTAAAAAGAGTCGGTCAAAAACCCGGTGAAAGGAAACAAGCGCGTAAAGCACATAAAATCATTGCGGATGCGCCTGTTCGTCAATCCATTTATATTGATCCTGTTTCCTATAAACTCCGGAAAATAGAAATGCGGGATGCTGTAAATTCCCGAAACCTGAACATTGATTTTTCTGATTATACGATGGTTGGAAAACAATTGTATCCGGGAGAAATTTCCCTTCATTTTGTTAGTCCGGAGAGTTATGTGCAATTAAAGATCAAACTTGGAGGGTTCTCCATGGAAGAAGAAAAGGAACTTCGATTTAAAGTACCCGAAAAATATAGCCGGATTAATCATGACTAACACCAGGAGCTTTTTACTTCTTTTCGTTTTTTTATTGCTGACCTTACTGACTCAAGGTCAGTCGTTGGACGAGTTGCGCAAGAAAAAAGAAAAAACCAACGAGCAGATCAAATTCACCACCAAACTGTTGGATGAAGCTAAAAAGAACGAAAAGAAAACGCTCAACAAATACAATATTCTCAACAAACAAATAGAATTGCGAACGAGTTTGATCACAGGTATCAACTCTGAGGTTGGGGTTTTAGCCGATTTCATCGATCAAAATGTATGGTTGGTGAATTCGTTGAACTCTGATATGGAAGAATTGAGAAAGGAATATGCCAATATGATTGTGTTTGCACAGAAAAATCAAACCAATTACAGCAAGGTTTTGTTTATTCTTTCGGCAGGCAGTTTTAACCAGGCCTATAAACGGTTGATGTACTTGAGGCAATATACCGAATACCGAAAACGACAGGCAGAACTGATTCAATGGATTCACGACCTGATTCAATCTAAAGTAACGGCTTTGCAGCAACAGCGCACAGTAAAGGAAACACTGCTTCAAACGAAAAAAAGAGAAGCCGATCAGCTAAACAAAGAAAAAAAAGAACAGGGTAAATACCTGACCACTTTACAGGAAAAACAAAAAGACATTAAGAAAAAACTTCGGGAACAACAACAGATAGAGTCACAGTTAAGCAACGAAATACAACGGATTATCGATGAAGAAGTCAGAAAAGCCAAACAAAGTGGTAAGGCTGGTTTTGAAATGACTCCGGAGCAAAAATTGGTGTCCGGTCAGTTTGAGCAGAATAAACGACGCATTCCCTGGCCAGTCGAACGGGGCGTGATCACCGATCATTTCGGGATTCACAACCATCCGGTACTGAAAAATATTCAGGTAAAAAACAATGGTGTTGACATTTCAACAGCTCAGGGAGCCATTGCCCGCTCGGTATTTGCCGGAGAGGTGAGCAAGGTGTTTGTGGTTTCAGGCGGAAATATGGCTGTGATTATCCGCCACGGGAAATACCTCACCGTTTATTCCAACCTGGTGAATGTGCTGGTCAATTCGGGAGATAAAGTATCCGTAAAAGAAGCTATTGGAACCATTGGTACTGATAGTGATGAAGGGGACAAAACCGTGCTCAAATTCCAGATTTGGAAGGAAAATGTCAAGCAGGATCCGGAAGAATGGATTGCAAAGTAAGTTTCGGATTTCAGTTCATAAAAAGAGGTCGCTTCGTCAACAGAAACGACCTCTTTTGCGTGGTAAATGTTGTTTTTACAGCAAATTGGCTACTTTAGTTAAGCTCTATACCTCAAATGACTATTGGAAAAGTTTTGATTTGCTCATTTCACCTGACAACTTGTATATTTCATGCGACACCTTGTCAGTTTTATGTGGCCTTTCATTCATTTAACAGGACAGTAAATCGATGTGATCCGACGATTAGTTCGTTTAATGAGGCGATCAGACAATGTGAGAGGTCGTTTAAATGATTTTATATGGCGATTAGATAAGATTGGAGGACAAGTTGAAGGTTTTACTCATCAGGTAGGGTGTTTTAGCGGAGAAACATTGATTACCCTTTCTTAAACCTTATTTTAGATGGCTACCTCAGTAGAAAAGCCCTGCTCATGGCCCACAACCTTATTCCCTTATTTAGGGTTGATAGTCTTCTGGTAGAATTTAATGAATGTCTCATAATTCTTCCATGCATGAGTGTAAGGGTTGTTGTATTCTACTTTCATAAATAAGGTAATAAGGTTTAATCCTGTTGGTTATATACTTTCTAC
>JAUXUF010000258.1 GCA_030684645.1 Bacteroidota bacterium
CGGTAATTGTTAAAACTTAGTCCCATTCCTGAAACCAATCCCACATAGGATCTGGCCAGACCAATATTCAACTCGTAAAAATTAAAATCAAATTCCATCGACTTTCCCTGGTTCAGCAACATAAAATCCCTGCTATATACATTATACATCCTGTAATCCGGTTTGTCAAAGGCATTAAACCCGAATTCGATGCCTTCCCAATGGCCGTTGAATTTTCCGGAGTGGTCTTTTTTGTGTTTGTCTTTTCCCCAACGGATTTCGGTTCCACCATCATGACCGATCACTTTAACCTCCTTTTTACCGATGCGGACAATTGCTGTGTCCTGATTTGGCGAAGGTGTAATTGTATCAGCCGGAAAAACTGATTCTGGTGATGAAGTGAGTGATTTTTCGTCAGCAGATTTCTCCTGGGCTTTTAGATTTTGGCTCAATGCGAAGATTGTAATTAAAGAGAAAATAAATTGTTTCATGGCCGGATTGTTTAAAATTTGCCTGTATGACGGAGAGGTGTTCTGAAATGTTACAGCAGGCTTGTCTTTTTTGTCAGCGGAATCGAAAATACCAGTAGTTTGCTTTCGAAATCGAAACCGGCAATTAAGGTGATGATGCAAACCAGAATAGTTTGAATTGTAATAAAATTATCATTACTTTTCGAATCTGAAAAAGAATCCTTTGAATTATAACATAGGAAGAATGTTTGAACAGATAGCTTTGACCAGCCAAAGTTTCTTTGCGAAAAAACTCTATCACAACAATATACAGATTGTGTGGTATAAGAAGACGTGGGTATTATCAACAATGAAGAACCGATATTTAAATCTATTATTTTTCTATTTTATTTTTCTGCTATTGACATCCATGTCAAGCGTTTTTTCTCAACCAAAACGCCTGCAGTTCAAACATCTGACCCCTGATGATGGTCTTTCATCTTCGATAGCGACAAGTATTTTGCAGGATCATAAAGGTTTTATATGGATTGGTACCCCCGATGGGCTTAATCGGTATGATGGTTTTAATTTTGTTGTTTACAAAAACAATCCTGCTGATTCAGCCAGCCTGGCGGGTAACTTAGTACAAACCATTATTGAGGACCATAATAAGAATTTATTAATCGGAACACAAAAAGGTTTATGCTTATATGATCGGGAAAAGGATCGCTTTCTGAATTATATGTTTGACAAATCATCTCCATTAAGAGGATTAGTTTGCGTTGTGTCAAAAATTGCTGAGGATTCTCTGGGCAACTTATGGCTGGCCACCAATGTTGGATTAATTTATTTCAACCGTATTAGAAACCAGATCATTCAGTTTACTCACGAACCAAATAATCCCGAAAGCCTCAGTAATGTTACTGTAGAATCTTTGTTGATTGATAAAAAAAACAGATTGTGGGTAACAACAAGGAAAGGGCTGAACCTTTACCTGCCTGAAACAGGAACCTTTAAGCATATTGCCCGGTCTGAGAGCGATGCCGATGATTTATCAAACACATTATTTACGGATGTGATAGAGGATCGTGAAGGAAATATCTGGTTTGGAAGCACGGAGGGACTTTATTGCCTGAAAAGCAATTCAGAAGCTAAAATCACTAATTTAATTCATTACCAACATGATGCTCAGGATAAGTATAGCCTGTCAATCAATCAGGTAAAATCCCTTTATGTTGACTATGAGGGGAATCTATGGATTGGTACTGAGAATGGCGGGATTAATTTATTTGACCGGGAAAATCAAAGGTTCTTGCATTATAGAAAAGATGATTACGATCCCAAGAGTTTGAATAATGAATCGATCCAGTCCATCTATAAGGATAAAACAGGAATTTTATGGTTTGGTACATTTACAGGCGGCCTCAATATTGCCGTGAAAAACAGGGGTGCCATTATTTCTTATCAAACCTTGCCGGGGGCCCCCTTCAGTCTAAGTCATAATACTGTTACCTGTTTTCTCGAAGACCATCAGGATCAAACATGGGTTGGAACAGATGGCGGAGGATTGAACCTTTTTGATAATCAGACTGCCCACTTCTTACGTTTCAATATGGATAATTCTCATTTGAGCAGCAATGCTATCCTTTGCATGCAGGAAGGTTCCAATGATCAAATCTGGTTTGGGACCTGGGCAGGAGGACTTGTTCGTTTTGACAGCAAAACCAAATTATTTACATCATTTACAACAAAAAACAGCGGTATTCAGGATGACAATATTTTTGCAATTGCCGAAGGCGACAACAATGATTTGTGGTTGGGAAGTTTTGAACATGGTTTAATTCATTATCAAATCAAAGAGAAAAAGTTTACTAACTATACACCAGATAACAGCGGTTTAGTCAACAAAATGATCGTTAAGATTAAAAAATATTCTAATGGGCGTTTTCTCATTGGCTCTCCAAACTGTTTCCAGATTTTTTTACCAGGTGAAGATCGTTTTATAACCTACATGCCTGATCCAAATGATGCAAACAGTTTAAGTTATCCTATAACTACCGATATCCTCGTTGAAAACGACTCGTGTGTCTGGATAGGCACACGAGATGGACTGAACCGGTTTAACCCCAATACCGGATCTTTTAATAGGTATTATGAAAAAGATGGGTTGCCCGGTAGTGTTATCAAAGGACTTGTTTTAGATCAGTCAGGAGTTCTTTGGGTGACCACAAACAAGGGTGTATGCCGGTTTGATTATAAACAAGGGAAATTTAAAAAATTTACTAAAGCTGATGGTTTACAAAGTAATGAATTCTCTGAGAGAAGTATCCTGAAAACAAAAAGTAGCGCTCTTTTGATGGGGGGCACAAAAGGGTTCAACATGGTTTACCCTGAAAAAATTACCGAAAATAAAAATATCCCGGATGTTTTGATTACTGATCTTAAAATATTTAATATAAGTGTAGGACCGGGTACTGAAAACTCCCCATTAATTCAAAACATTACGGAAACGAAAAACCTGGCTTTATCCTATAAACAATCCGTCCTTACTTTTTATTTTGCTGTAATGGATTTTACGGCGCCTGAAAAAAATCAATATGCGTATAAAATGGAGGGCTTTGACGAAGACTGGGTTTATTCGGGCAACAAGAGGGAAGCAACTTATACAAATTTAAATCCGGGTGAATATGTGTTTCGTGTTAAGGGTTCAAACAACGACGGAGTATGGAACGAGACGGGAACCTCAATCCAAATCACAATCCTGCCACCTTGGTGGTACACATGGTGGTTCAAACTGATTGCGATTTTTACAATAATCTTCATATTTGGGTTTATCTACCTGTCACGTGTCAGAAATCTGAAAAATCAGAAAATACTGCTCGAAAAATTGGTAGCCATAAAAACTACTGAATTAAATGATCTCAATGCTTCAAAAGATAAATTTTTCTCGATCATAGCACATGACCTGAAAAACCCTTTTAATGCCATTATCGGATTGAGCGAAATATTGAAAGAAGAAATAAAATCAGGTGACCCTGCAACAATGGAGGAGTTTGCCGGATTGATTAATATTTCTGCTGTTCAGACATTTAGGTTACTCGAAAATCTGTTGGAATGGGCTAATTCGCAGCGCGGGAAAATAGTGTTTAAACCCATTCCAATTAACTTAAGTGAACTTTTTAATGAGGAAATTGATATGTTAAATGATATGGCAAAAGTGAAAAACATTGAACTTAAAAGCTCCTTCCCTGATCATTTGACGATTGTAGCAGATAAAAATATGCTCAAAACCATTTTGCGGAATTTGGTATCAAATGCGATCAAGTTTACTCATAGAAACGGCAAAGTTGAGGTTAAAGCTGTGATAAACAACAAACATGCAGAAATCTCAGTATCAGACAATGGCATCGGGATGACAAATGATGCCATGGCCAAACTTTTCAGAATAGATACTAACCATTCAACCTATGGCACTGAAAAAGAAACGGGTTCCGGGCTTGGTTTAATCCTTTGCAAGGAGTTTGTTGAGAAACACCACGGAAAGATTTGGGTTGAAACTGAATTAGGAAAGGGGAGTCAATTTAAATTTACCCTGCCGTTAACGTAGATCCATACTGACACTTCTAATATCATTTATTTTTTTCTAAGGGTATTGTAAAAGCCAACAATTTGCTTTCAAATTCGAGGCTGGTGATTTTACCATTTTTTTCGCCGTAGCCAATCCGCTTGCCCGAAATCTCGGAGACTAAATCCAAGCCCATACGGGCAATACGTTGAGCAGAAAGTATTCCTTCATTGCCCACTTTTTTAGCCCTGATGGCCAAAAACTCATCCAGGGTCATCACATCCTCAGAGTCGCTGACCCTGGAAACCTTCTCCGAATATGAAAATGCCAGATGATTTTCAACCGATCCTGTTTCCAGCTTGGCGACAATCAGCTTAAATTCAGCAAGTTCAGTATAATCACGCTCTATTGTTGAGGAAACAGAGGAAGCTTTTTCAGCAGACCGCACCAGAATTTGCTGCTGACCGATCAATTGTTTCATTATTCCGGATTTTTTCGCTTGATTGTGATTTCCCGGAATTTCAGCTTCCAGATTCTGAATAGGAATCTCCGTTTTTTCGACCGGCAGTTTAGCCGTTGGATTCAATACAGCAATTTCCTGGGTTGTTCTTTTCAGCGCCGGCAGAGCTCCGTCCTGAATCAATGTATTTATTCCCCAAATCAGTACCAGAACTGCAGCAGCCCGGGTTACCCAATTCAAAACCAGAACATTTCCCGACTTTCTGTAAAGTTTCTTTTTATCCGGAAACATGATTCCTGCATCAGGAACTAGACGGGTTTTGGAAAACAAATTGTATTCCTTTTGCAATTCAGGATGACTGGAAAGATACGTTTCAAATGATTTTCGTTCTTCATCTTCCAAATCACCTTCGAGTAGGGCAATGACCGTATTTTCGAGTACCGTATTTTCTTCAGCTGCATTTTTATAAAGCTTCATCTTTTCCGAAAAAACGATTTGCTCTTCTGGTAGATTTAAGTTTTCGAACTGGTGCAGTTCTTCTTTCAAATCTGGATTTTGTTTCAGAAAATCCAAAAACTGATCAATCTGATCCTCTGCCAGGTTACCTTCCAGAAAATCCAGGAAAAAAGGTTCGTAATTATCTCTGGTAATGTTCATCATACAACTAAATCCATTTTACCGATATAACTTTTCAGAAAAACCCGGGCGCGGTAGATGTAAACCTTTACCTGTGCTTCACTTAAAGTAGTGATATCACCAATTTCCTTGTAGGAATATCCTTCGTAGTCGCGAAGTAAAATAACAGTCCGCTGAATATCGGGCAATTGTTTTACTGCTTCGTTCAGAATTTCAGCCAGATCAGAATATTGGTCATTGTGCGAGTTTTCCGAAATCTGATAATCTTCCAGGTAAGCCTGGCGTTTATCCTTCCGCAATACATCAATCATGGTATGGTAAGCCGTTGTAAACAAATACGATTTGACCTTTTCAGCGTTCACGTT
>JAUXUF010000077.1 GCA_030684645.1 Bacteroidota bacterium
AGGGAGGTCTGATAAATATCGTCGAATACCTGGGCAATATTATTGGGGTCAAGATTCCGATATTGCAGTTCAACCTTAGCAAACTTTTTAAAAGTCTTGGAAGTAACCGCTAAATTGTCTGTTACATCAAATAGCGAGGCAACATCAAATAGTTGCTTTATGATTTCCATTGAGCAGTCTTTCTGTCCCTTGAAATATGGAATGCCAGTTGTATTTGGTGCGAAAGCGGTAAGTTTATCGCCTAACATATCGGCTTTACTTGGTACATTTACCATTACCGGTTCACCTTCCAATTTTAGGAAACGACTTTGAATGGGCACTTTTTCTATTTCGTGGTAATGAATATCTTCGAATAATACATCAAGAAGGATAAATTCTGTTTCGGTATTGGTAACGTAGGATACCAGGTAAAAGAATTTAGCATGTGTTTTTGGAACATTATGAGCACTAATTCGCTCGACCAATTTTACATCACCAAATCCGTATTCATGGGCATATTTATGTAAGTATTTCTCCAGGTTTGTTCCTGGAGGACAGATAATGTCAATATCGATGGAAAGTCGTTTCGCGCTATCCAGGTGAAGCATTAAAGCAGTTCCTCCCTTGAAGACAAATGGGCACCCGGATAAAACGAGTGACTCCAGTAATGAAAATGCTCTAATCGACTTTTCAATAAGTACAATGTCGGAAAATTTATTTTCAGCAGCTATCCGCTTCATCCATTCTATTGTCCGACTATCGGGGTGGATCATAATTTATTGGTCTTTATCAGTTCCTCTATCGCATGCTTTCTTCCGCGTCGGGTAGCATAGCGTAGTAACTTGTTTTTATTAATATTGTGTTTTTCAAAGATAGCGGTATAAACATAGTTTATTTCCACTCCCTGTAGAAAAGAAAATTCTACATCTCCGACAATATCTACCAGAATCTTTTCAATAGCCGGAGTGTTTATTCCTTCAACCAGTTGTAATGGGGATTCTGATATTAACGGGCGAATAATAATAGCCTGGTTGGTATTAATATATCTTTCAAAATCGGTTAATGACGGCATGAGATAGACCCGTTGGTTGCTATTAGAATTTAAAAGATTAAAAACAGATTCAGCTGCCTCACGTTCTACATCCACAAGCACAAAACTCAAACTGGGAATGTGGTGCATGTAGGACAAAAGAGCTGAACCCGGCCAAATGCAGTAATCAGCAAAAGGAAACTGTGTTTTTATTTGCTGATTAATATTTTTGATTTCTTCGGAACAAACAATCGAAAAATCTTTCTTTGCATTATCCGGCAATGAATAAATACCACGCTCAAGCCTAATTAGTAATCCGGATTTTAAAAGACGGTTTAGTTGCTCGGAAAGTGAGCTCGGATATCCAATCTGATTATGAATCTTCAGATTAGTAATCAAGTCTTTTCGAGAAAACACTTTATGAGTAAAGGCAAAGTTTAAAATGTCGTTAGTTGTAACCATGTTTTTTTTAATCTAAAAACAAATATATCACAATTTTGGCAATAATATCTATTCATTGCCAAAATTGTGATATATAATCCAATTGCAATTCGCCTGTATGTCAGCTAAGCTGGAACGATCAAAAAACATTAAATCATATCGGGCTGAAACGGAAATAAAACAACCGACACTTGTCACGAATACGGTGGATGACGAAATCGACTTCCGACGTACTCCGGTCATTAAAAAATACATTTTTATCAAGATAAAACAGTGAAATAATAACACTTTTATCAAGATAAAACCAAATGAGCTTTCCTGATTTATCTTCCACTGTTTAAGGCCACGAGTGTCCACTTCGCTGCCAGAAGCTGCCATAATGATGTTACCCTTTAACTGCATCCGATCATCTTCTATTTTCGCATCCCAAACAGTTAAGATAGAATTCTTATGCAACAGGAAGATGATTTACGAGGTTTGGCAAAAGTTATGGAGTTTATGCGTGCCATCAGTATTTTACTGGTAATTATCCATATTTACTGGTTTTGTTACCGTTCAGTTCATGAATGGTATATAAACATTAATGTGATCGATAAAATCCTTCTGAATTTCAACAGGACCACAGGACTGTTTACCTCAATCCTTTGGACAAAACTGTTTTCAATCGTTTTCCTTGCGCTGTCGTGTTTAGGTACTAAAGGTATTAAGGAGGAAAGAATTACCTGGGGGAAAATTTGTATGTTCCTAACCATTGGGTTTATCCTCTTTTTTATGAACGGATGGGTTCCTGACCTGCCTTTGCCGGAAACGGTTTGTACTGCATTTTATACCCTGACAATGAGTGTGGGGTATATGTGCCTGCTGACGGCAGGTTCATGGATGTCTCGCCTACTGAAAAACAACCTGATGGAGGATGTTTTCAATACCGAAAATGAATCGTTTATGCAGGAGATCAGGTTAATCGAAAATGAGTATTCAGTCAACCTGCCAACCCGTTTCTATTACCACAAAAAATGGAACAACGGTTGGGTAAATGTGGTAAACCCTTTTCGTGCATCCATTGTACTGGGCACGCCCGGTTCCGGTAAGAGTTATGCGGTTGTAAACCAGTTTATCAAACAACAGATCGAAAAAGGCTTTTCCCTTTATATTTATGATTTTAAATTCCCGGATTTATCGACCATTGCTTATAACCACCTGCAAAACCATCGCAAAGGCTATAAAAAGGTTCCGAAATTCTATGTCATTAACTTCGATGACCCTTCACGTTCCCATCGGTGCAACCCGATCAACCCGATGTTTATGAGCGATATATCGGATGCTTACGAAAGCGCCTATACCATCATGCTCAACCTGAACAGGACCTGGGTACAGAAACAGGGCGACTTCTTTGTGGAATCCCCGATCATCCTGTTTGCGGCCATTATCTGGTACCTGCGCATTTACAAAGACGGCCGGTACTGCACGTTCCCGCATGCCATCGAGTTTTTAAATAAACGCTATGAAGATATTTTCCCGATATTGACTTCATACCCTGAACTTGAAAACTACCTGTCGCCGTTTATGGACGCCTGGTTGGGTGGGGCGCAGGATCAGTTGCAGGGTCAGATTGCAAGTGCCAAAATACCGTTATCCCGGATGATAAGCCCGCAACTGTATTGGGTAATGAGTGGTGACGAGTTTACCCTTGACATCAACAATCCCGATGACCCGAAAGTGTTGGTGGTAGGCAATAATCCCGACCGGCAGAATATCTATGGAGCAGCACTGGGGTTATATAATTCTCGTATCGTGAAGCTGATCAACAAAAAGGGGCAATTAAAGAGTAGCATCATCATTGATGAGTTGCCAACGATTTACTTTAAAGGGTTGGATAATCTGATTGCTACCGCAAGGAGCAATAAAGTAGCCGTCTTACTGGGTTTCCAGGATTTCTCTCAGCTAAAACGGGACTACGGGGATAAAGAAGCCGCCGTGGTGATGAACACCGTTGGAAACATTTTCAGTGGTCAGGTCGTCGGCGAAACCGCTAAAACATTGAGCGAACGTTTCGGAAAAGTGTTGCAAAAACGACAGTCGATGACCATTAACCAGCGGGAAAAATCAACCTCCATTAGCACACAAATGGATTCGTTGATTCCACCCAGCAAAATATCAAATCTGACACAGGGAATGTTTGTGGGAGCCGTAGCAGATAATTTCGATGAACGTATCGAACAGAAAATCTTTCATGCTGAAATGGTGGTTGATAACGCAAAGGTTGATGCTGAAACCAAAACCTATAAAAAAATTCCGGTAATTACCAGCTTTATTGACGGGCAAGGCAATGACCGGATGAAAGAAATGATACAGGAGAATTATAACCGGATAAAGGCTGAATCAAAACAAATTGTCGGAGAAGAACTGGAACGGATAAAGCGTGATCCAGCTCTGATGCACCTGTTGCAACAGCAGGATTAAATAAATGCATCTGGCTTTATTTACCCGTATTTAAGAAAAATTCTTCGTTGATTTAAAAGGTATTAATAAGTTTTCAAATTTGACAGGTATAAGTCTTCTTTATTTCCTTTTTCGGTGCCTGATTTCTTTGTTGTCGTCCCGATCCATTTTGTTTTCAAGGGAACTTTTCAGTTCGTCCAGGAACAGGGTCCGGCTGTTGGCACGTGTACGCATCACACCGTAGGTAGAGAAGAAATTGCCCGGTTTCATGTCAAACAGATTGAAAAAGAAATTTGCCATAGCGGTAATGGATACTTCTCCATTGTTGATCGCACGTCGTTCGTGCAGGGCCATAGCCATTTCCAAAAGGCCTATTCCATCTGCTGTCCATTGCGGTGTAAATTCTGGAGCTTGGTGTTTCTGTGTATTTTGCTGGTGCCCGGGTTCGTGAGATTTTAGCCATTCCAGTGCCCCAGAAACGGACAGCAACGCTTTAAGCAAGAATTGATCAACCGGATTGTTTTGCCGGGAGTTGTCAGCCTTACGTTCCTGTTGTAACAGTACAATTTCTACACTGGAAAAATTCAGGATAAAAAAAGCCGGTACACTTTCTTTTGTTTGCAAGCAAACCTCCATCAACTGGTGCATAAATTCCTTGTAGGCCAATGCCAGCTCTTCGGCAGCAGGTGAAGGTTCCAATTGTGCCAGCATCAGAAAAAACGGTGTTTGTGTTAATCTGTCCATCATTAGCTCTTGACAGGGATAAAGTTCCGGCTTTTCATTATCCGTGATAAGGAGGCTCTGTACTTTTTTTATTTGTGCGTGTTGTAACTGGTTTATGGAAAGGGATTTGAAAGATTGAATACAGGCATTTTCTTAGTGTTCAGATGCGGTCTTACTCTGGATGCCCTTTTGAGTATAATTGCAAACAACTAATAACCAGCTAATTATTTTTCTTTCTAAAAATTCGGCATTGGCATTATTTACAATAAGATAAAAAAACAGAAAAAATGCGCGCATTTGTCCCATTTCAGGGTCTGAATACACATAAAAACAACCGCTTTAACGTAAAAAACAGAGTCTCCGGGGAACTCTGTTTTTTACTTATTGTCTTTTCTTCCCATGCGTTTAAGCAAGGATTCGCGCATTTTGTCGAGATACGGCGTAGGGATGTTGCGTGATTTCATTTCAGCGAACGACCGGGAAGCATTGCCCAGTTTGATATTAAATGTGGTTTCGACCAGTGCTGTTATCCGCTTCAATGATTTTCCGCTGAAAAAATTTAACGTATCCAACGCGTACAACAATTCAAGAATGTCGGTCTTTTTGGCATTTATGTTTATATTCAGCTTTGTCCTGTTATCACTGTTTCGGTGACGGCTTTCTTCCAACGCATCGAGTTCCGACTGAATGTATATTTGTAACATATCGTTGGCCAATATCCGGGCTACCTTAAAATCATAATTGGTCGAGAATTTCGGATCGAGCTCGAAATAAAAAGACTCCAGGTAAAGCTCCATGTCGGTTTTCCCACGCCGAAAATAAATATCATCCAGGCTGGTACTTCCAGAACGCCAGTAACGGTAAAAATCCAGCCTCTTGTTGGTGAAATCCTGTATATCCTCCAATTTCTTGTCCAGATATCTCCGTTGAGCTTCCATACTCCCCAGGGGGCGGTTCATCTCAATATTATAGATCGCACGGTGGTAAATCAGGTTGGCGCATATGCGTGGCTTGACGTTCTTGAAAAAATGGATTTCTTCGGCGGCATCCTCAAACTCATAGGCCAGGATAAACTTTTTCAGGCAGTCGAAGGCTTCTCCAAGGATACGCGAGGCTTCCAGCGTTTTTTTGAGCAGGTCAGCTTCTTTCAATTCCGCCACTCGCAACCGGGCTTCCGTTTCTTTTTCCAGTTTGTAGACAAAATTTTTCATGGGAAGGGGTGTTTTAATCATTTTTTCGCAGCAACTTTCAGACCAACTTTTCCCGTTAGCCATAATAATAAGACTGAGCTTTCAGCGATTTGGTGCCCTTTGATTGAGAATGGCATTTTTCTTTCATGAACCCACGATCATGATTTTTCCATCCAATGTTTTTAAAAACAGGTTGTTAGGAGTAGACGGTAAACGGAATAAACCGGAGGGGTCCGCTCTAAATTATTTTGTTGTTGTTATTATTTCTTAAATAAATCTTATGTTTTAATATAATCTACAGCTAATATTCCGGAGTCGGAGGCTTTGTAGCTGTTCAATTTCCACCGTGATTCGTTCGGTTGTTCGGGGAATAACGGAATCCCTTTGCCCAACACTACCGAGGCATAAATAATTTGCATTTGGTCAATTAAATCTGTGGCAAGTAACATGGAGACCAGTTCGCCTCCACCGACTAACCAAATGTCTTTGCCTTCCCGGTTACGAAGCTCAGAAATGGTTTCAATCACATTTTCGGTGATAAAGCGGATGTTTTCTTTCTCCCCCCAGTTGTGGTGAGACACGACATAAGTTGTTTGCTGGTTGTAAGGCCAGATAACATCCATGTTCAGGATTTCGCGGTAGGTGCGTCCCCCCATGATAACCGTATCGACCTTAGACAGCATGTTGTGGTAGCCGTAATCTGTCTTTTCAGGGTTCGGAAAGCCGGTGAGCCAGTCCATCCCTCCACCGGACTGGGCAATGCGCCCATCGATGGAAGCAGTAATGTAAAGGATAATCTTTTTCATTTTTTTTAGTCAGTTTAATTTCCATAAATCATATTGCATGACTTGCAAAAGCTGTAAATCTTGCAGAAAGATAAGTGGTTTTCAGTTATAATCATTTTCGCTTCCCTTAACAAATAATGCACCAGATATGTTTTAGCGCCACAAACCGTCAAATCAGCGCAATGCACTTCCAACCAACTGAAATCCTATAAATTACCTTTTCGTTATTCCTATTTTCATCCCTGCATTGATAGTGATGCAAGAATCCTTAAAACATTTGAAATATGGATGAAAAGTTAAGCGACAGCAAAAAACGAGTGCTGCTTACAACCGATGCTGCCAATCCACAGGCATTAAAAGCCGTTACCGGACTAAACCAAAACGGCATTCCACGGACAGTCAGCCCTGACAAGGCAAATATGGCCGATTTTCTGGCCATTGACAAGAACGGCAATGCACTTGAAAACTTTTTCAAAAAGTTCCTTGAACAGACTAAAAACCCTGCGCACACGGGATTTTTCCTGATGACGCAAGACGTACTGGGTAAGATCATTGAGATGCAACCCGTTAATGCAAAAACGCTGGAACCTTACCGTATCGACCCGCAACAGTTCCTTGACCAGCGGCAAGAGCAAAAACAAGGACAGGCACAGGAACCTGGAGGTGCAGCGTCCGGACAGAAGAACGATTTTCAGCCCATCGATGAAAATAAAATCAACTGGTCTCAGGCTGCAACCATGGGTATCAACAGGCAGTTATTGGAAGATACAGGTCAGCTTAAAGCCATGCTCTATGGGCACAAGTCCCCGGCGTTGAACCACCTTGCTTTTACCCTTGAAGGGATCACCTTCGATACCCAGGCACGGCTGTCCCTGAAAGAAATGCCCGATGGAACATATAACATCCAACCACATTGTTACCTCAAATCGCCTGAATTGGATAAACCCTTTCTGGGAGCAGCGCTTTCTGACAAGGATAAGGAAAACCTGTTGGCTTCCGGGAATGTTGGACGGGTCGTTGAACTTGAGCCTGTGCCGGGACAAAAAATCCCTGCACTCGTTTCGCTCGATAAGATAACAAACCGCCTCGAAGCTGTTCCGGTCGATAAACTCAGCATTCCGCAATCACTCAAAGGGGTAGACTTTACATCGGAACAGGTAAAAGACCTTAAAGAAGGCAAGGTGGTACTGGTTGAAGGGATGACCACCAAAAAGAGCCAGGAGACGGATAATCCTAAAAAGTTCGATGCCTACATCCAGTTTAATGCGGCTAAAGGTAGCTTCGATTTCAGTTACGGAGGATTAGACCAAAACCGCAACCTTCAGGAGAACAAACAGCAGCAGTCCCATGAAAACGAACCAAACAATGTCCGAATTCCACAAAAACTGTTGGGCGTGGAACTTACACCCAAACAACAGGAAGACCTGCGGGCAGATAAGACCATTTACGTCAAAGGAATGCTGAAAGACGGGCAGGACCAGCCGTTCAATGCCTACGTGAAGATAAACCAGGGGGAAGGTAAACTCGACTTCTACAAGTTTAATCCTGAGAAGGCAAGGAAACAGGGTGCCGGAATTACTCCCGCCAGTGAAAGCCAGGCACAGGTTGCAGTCAATTCTGAAGGCAAAACCAACGAAGCAACCAGAAAGGTAAATGAACCACTGAAACAGGGGCAAAACCAACCGATTGGAGCTCAACACAAGCAAATCCATAAAGGCAAAGACATGAAAATGTAGCTTTTATGGATTTGATAAGGGGATTCAGACAGTATCCGGTTTTCAACTAAAAATCGGCACATAGCGAAAATCCCAATAAATAAAGTTGTTGTTTTTTGCCACTGAAAGTTCCTGTAACAGAAAATTGTTTGAACACAATTGGATGATGAATTTTTAGTTGCGGCGCCTGGGTGGGATACCCGGGCGCCATTTTTTACTTAACCGCTAAAAATTTATAATTATGTCCCAGGAACTTTCTTATTTCAGGTTGTCCCTTTTATCTTACCTTAAGGACAGCCATCCCCATTTAGCTAACGACAATGCTTTTATTGCTGCCCGGGGCGATGCCGCCGCCGAAGCCTACAGTACAGCTGTTAAAAACGGGCAAGCCCATGATCAGGCAGGCGAAATAGCCAACGAAACCCTGTATGCAGGCTTGTTGTTTTCCCCTTACCGAACCATTGTCAAAATCCTTTGGGACGAATTTGAGAAAGATGTCACTCCCATGCTTGCAGAAGGAGTAGCAATCGGATTACTGCCAAAGCTGAATGGGGTCTTTGACAAATACCACCCGACTGACGACTTCGATACAACTCCGGAATATGACCAGCTTTATACCGAACTGACGGGCGCCATTCAAATCCTTCTCGAAGATGGCATTTAACAAGCGTACGCATCTGCGGGACAACATTGATGCGATAAAAACCACATTCCTTTTGGAAAAGGAGAACCGTACAGCCACCCCGGAAGAACGGGCCGTACTGGAAAATTATTCGGGATTCGGCGGTATCAAAGCGGTACTGAACCCTGTTGGTCATCCGGGCGATGAACGCCACTGGACTAAAAGCGACCTCGACCTCTTTCCTTTGATTAGTGAACTGCACGAAGTATTGCGAGAAGGCGCAGGTGATCAAACGCAGTACAAACGGTACGTCAGTTCGCTGAAAAATTCCATCCTCACTGCTTTTTACACGCCGCCGGAAGTAGTTAATGTACTGGTTGAAACCCTGAAAGAAAAAGGCATTGTACCCATGCGCCTGTTGGACCCTTCGGCAGGAACAGGCGTATTTGCCTCCGCCTTCAGGCAACAATTCCCAGACTGTGAAAATACCTGCTTTGAAAAAGATTTATTGACAGGTAAAATCCTCTTACAACTGTATCCAAAGGATAACGTTCGGACTGAAGGTTTTGAAAACATTGAAAGCCGTTATTCCAATCATTACGACATTGTTACCTCGAACATTCCCTTCGGAGATGTGGCAGTGTACGATCCTGTCTTTACTTCGAACAACGACCCAATGCGGCACATGGCTGCACGCTCCGTCCATAATTATTTCTTTCTCAAATCGGTCGATATGGTACGCGAGGGTGGGATAGTGGCCTTTATCACTTCGCAGGGTGTACTCAATGCTGAGCAAAACCGCCCGGTACGCCAGTGGCTGATGGAACATTGCCAGCCGGTTTCCGCCGTTCGCCTGCCCAATAACCTTTTTACCGACCATGCCGGAACTGAAGTGGGCAGCGACCTTGTTATCCTGCAACGCAAGGTCCATGGGACGGATCTGGCACAGCGCCAGCACGACTTTGTCGAATCTCGATGCCTGTCCAACGGTATCCTGGTAAACAACCTCTTTCAGGCCTTTGACCGGGTGGTACATACGACCTCAAAAGTCGATACCGACCCTTACGGCAAACCCGCATTGGTATTCCTGCACGATGGTGGTGTGAGCGGCATCGCTACCGGTTTAAAAGGCATGTTGCGCGAAGATTTTTCACAACACCTTGACTTGGAGCGCTACCTTTTCCATGCACCACAAAGACAGGAGCAGTCCAGGCAAACTGTTTCACAACCGGTGACAGCTTTGGGGGCAGCCCCTAAAATGAACACGGTTCCGGCTCCTGAAACCGGTTTGTCCCAACCACCTGTTTCTTCGGAGGGGTTTACCGGCTCCTTGTTCGGCAAAGACGAAATGTCAAAAGTAACGGACAGGACACCGACTTCGGAGGTGCCCGGTAAAGAAATTCAGCTCTCTGTTTCCCAGCAGCCGCTTATCTCCCTGTACGATCTTTTCGGTTTTTCCGAGGTGGAACGCACACAGGCAAAGAAGCCACGTACCCATAGTAAACAGGTACAACAGGTTGAACAGGCACCCCTTGAGTGGCGCGAATTTTTACAGATCAGGAATGCCGCTTCCCCGCCTGAAACCGTCGCGGAGAAAGAAGCCCGGATAAAACAAGATGAAGAAAAGCGGCAGGAACGGCTCCAGCCTGTTCCTTTTACTGCCGAACGCTTGAAACATTACCGGGAAGGTTCATTGGTATCCGACGGTGACAACCGGATCGGCTACCTGCGTGGCATTGACAACTTGCAGCCGATGTTCCACCCTCTGGAACTGGCATCTTCCCAACGGCAAAGGGCCTCGCTCTATATTGAAATTAGGGACACATACCATCACCTTTATATCAACGAGGCCGAACGCCTTAAGGCTAATCCTGCGCTTCGTAATATGCTCAACCGCCTGTACGATGATTTTACGGGAAGCTTTGGCAACCTGAATGATGCCAAAAACCTCGGTCTGATTAAAATGGACGCTGGCGGGCGCGAAATCCTTTCCCTCGAACGCTACACCGACGGCCATGCAGTCAAAGCCGATATTTTCAACCGTCCAGTTGCTTTTAACCCGGATGAGATAACCCATACCGATAATGCCCACGAAGCCTTGGCCGCCTCGCTCAATAAATATGCGGGCGTGAACCTTGATTATATGGCTTCACTTACAGGGAACAAACAAGACGAAATACTGGAAGAACTTAAAGGTGCAGTGTATTTTAATCCTATGGCGGGCGGTTACGAGGTGGCCGATAAATTCATTGCAGGTAACGTCATTGACAAAGCAGAACAGGTTGAACGTTTTCTGGAACGTAACCCCGGGCACGAAGTCGCCAATGCTTCGCTCGAAGCCCTTCAAAAGGCTACACCCAAACCGATTGCTTTCGACGATCTTGATTTCAATTTAGGGGAACGATGGGTTCCAACAGGTATTTATGAGAAATATGCTTCGTGGTTATTCGAAACAAATGTCAGCATTCTATACGCACAAAGCCGCGATGAGTATAGTGTCACGGCTTTCAGGAGTAACGCCAAAATCTCCGACCAGTATGCGGTCAAATCGCAAAGCCGGACATTCGACGGTGTGGCGTTGATCAAACACGCACTGCACAATACTTCGCCCGACATCACAAAAAAGATCATGGTGGACGGCGAAGAAGTGAAGGTTCGCGATGGCGATGCGATCCAGTTGGCCAATTCGAAAATCGATGAGATGCGTAAGGGGTTCTCGGATTGGTTGCGCGAGCAGTCGCCGGAGTTTAAAGACCGGTTGTCCGGGCTTTACAACCGCACCTTCAACTGCTTTGTACGCCCTGCTTACGATGGTTCGCACCAGACTTTTCCCGGACTGGATTTGAAAGGCTTAGGCATTGACGACCTTTACAAAAGCCAGAAAGATGCCGTATGGATGCAGAAGCTGAATGGCGGGGGTATTTGCGACCATGAAGTAGGTGGGGGGAAAACGCTGATCATGTGTTGCGCCGCCATGGAAATGAAACGGCTAGGATTGGTAAACAAGCCGATGATAACAGGATTAAAAGCCAATATTCACGAAATAGCGCAAACCTTTTGTACGGCCTATCCCAATGCCCGGGTGTTGTATCCCGGCAAGGAGGATTTCATACCGGTCAACCGAATGAAAATCTTCAACGAGATCAAGAACAACAACTGGGATGCCATTATCCTTACGCACGAACAATTCGGGATGATCCCGCAGTCTCCCGAAATACAGCGTAATATTTTACAAAAGGAAATGGATAGCGTTGAAGAAAACCTGGACGTTTTGCGTGGGCAAGGGAAAGAGGTTTCGCGGGCCATGCTGAAAGGTTGCCTTAAAAGGCAACAAAACCTGGAGGCCAAATTAAAAAGCATAGCCTACCAGATTGAATCCCGTAAGGACGATACAGTGGATTTTCGCCTGATGGGTATCGATCATTTGTTTGTCGATGAAAGCCACAAATTTAAAAACCTGACCTTTACCACCCGGCACGACAGGGTTGCGGGACTGGGTAATGCCGATGGATCGCAACGGGCGCTGAATATGCTGTTTGCATTGCGTACCATACAGGAGCGCACGGGTAAAGATTTGGGGGCGACGTTCCTGTCAGGTACGACCATTTCCAATTCACTCACCGAATTGTACCTGTTATTCAAGTACCTGCGCCCGAACGAACTCGAACGGCAGGGCATCACCACCTTCGATGCCTGGGCAGCGATATTCGCCAAGAAGAGCATTGATTACGAATTTTCGGTAACCAACGAAATTGTGCAGAAAGAGCGGTTCCGGTACTTTATCAAAGTTCCGGAACTGGCAGCTTTTTATGCTGAAATAACAGATTTTCGCACGGCAGCAAACATCGGTATTGACCGCC
>JAUXUF010000276.1 GCA_030684645.1 Bacteroidota bacterium
TTCTAGAATATGTTCGCCTTGCTTGAAAAGCCTGGGTTCGAAGAAGCAACAAAAGCAATCAAAAAACGACTTTAGCACAAAAAATAACATAACTTGCGAAAGAGAAATCCCGGCTTTGAGATTTCTCTTTTTTTATAAAAAATGGCTGTGATTAAATCGGATGAGTGGAAAGGTTACGTTTATGCTTTTGTTGGTACAATTGCTTTTTCGAGTTTGTACGTATTTAGCAAAGCAGGATTAAACCAGGTTGAACTGGCACAGTTTGGCCTGTATTATTTCGGAATGGGCTTTCTCATCAATCTGATTTTTATGGTGGCTTCCGGAAAAATCAGGCAACTTCCGGCCATCCCAAAGAATATCCTTTGGCTCCTGGTCCTTCTTGGTGCCATAGACATTGTCTCCAATATTGCATTTTTTATGGCCATCAGGGCGATTCCTGATCCTGCAGTTACTTCTTTGCTGGGAAATCTGTTTCCTGTTTTCCTGAGTATTCTCGGAATTACTTTCCTGAAGGAGCGTTTTACCTTGATTGAAACTCTTGGCGCTATTATGGCCATTGCCGGGGCTTTTATTATCAGCTATTCAGGCGAACCCGACTGGCGGAAATTTTTCATTCCCGGTACAGGATTGGTGGTGATCAATACACTTTTTGCGGCAACCCTCTCGGTTATCGTGAAGAAGAACACACACAAGGCAAGCCCTGAAGTTTTTAACCTGAATTCCAATGGCTGGATATTTCTTTTCTTCCTGGGATATTTCCTTTGGAGCGGACAATCCGTGGTCATTCCGTTCACTGCTTTTAAGAACATCGCACTGGGGGCATTTTTCGGTTCATTTGTGGGACTGTTGTCATTTTTCTATTCCTACCGGTACATCGCGGCATCCCGTTCATCTATTATCCAAAGTTTAAAAGGAATTTTTGTACTGATCATCGCTTTTTTCTACTTCGGAAATTTCCCCCTTATTATTCAGTTGTGGGGTGGGGGAATCACCATTGCCGGTGTGCTGCTGATGACCATGTCTCAGGCAGGAATGATGAGGATTGGGAAGAAAAAGACTTACTGATGAAAACGAACGGAGTTCCGGTTGTTTGGGATGATCATAAAATTGAGAATTTCTTGCTTGCTGACAGGCGCAGTAGCTCCAGTTGTTGTTGCGATCATGGCTCCGGCAGCATTGCCAAAACACAGAGCTTCGTCAATCGGATAACCATTCATGTAATAGTGCACAAATCCTGCTGAAAATGCATCGCCCGAACCCACCGTATCTCCCAGGCTGATTTGATATCCGGGATCGTAATAGAATACATCTTCCTTGGTCAGACAAAAAGCCCCGTTTGAACCAAGGGTGCAAAGTATGATGTCGATGTTAAAATATTCGATGACCTCCATGGCCAAATCTTTCAGGCTTTCATTTTTCAGGCCAAATAATTCTTTGGTAACCATCAACTCTTCATCGTTGGTTTTCAAGATATTGGTCATACGCAAACTTTCTTCGACTGTTGCCGCTGTATAACACTTCTTCCGAAGATTGATATCCAGAAACTTAACCACGTCAGGCGCTTCATGAATCAATTCGCGCAAGGTATTTTTTGAAATACCATACCGCTGTACCAGCGTGCCGAAGCAAACACAATCGGCCTGGCTGAAAGCATCGATCATTTCGGTATTTATTTCGATATGATCATAAGCGACTTCAGTAATGATGTCGAAGTCAGCATTTCCATTGATATCAATTTTTACTTTCACCGTGCCGGTTGGAAATTCGTAGTCAGTCTGGATATTTTCGTCCGAAACGCCAAGATTCCGAAGTGCTTCCCGGGCTTCTCTTCCGGCTTTGTCGTTTCCAACTTTACTCAACAGTGTACCCTGGTCACCAAACGAGTTGATCCGGTATATAAAATTAGCCGGAGCCCCACCGAGTACTTTTCCTGTTGGAAGCAAATCCCATAATAATTCACCAAAAGCAGCAATTTTTGCTGGCATGATTTAATTTTTTAAAATTGCTGAAAGATAAGAAAAAATAAAAAATCGGGATTCACTTAAACTGGTTACTTTTGAATTAACAATTAACACACTAAACTGTTATTGTAAGATTTGAGCGCATCATTTGGTGTGAAACTGCACAGTGTGATTTTAAACGCCTTTATTTGAGTTGCTTATGAATTATCTGGCTCATATTTATTTATCTGGCAATTCGGACGAGATTAAACTCGGAAATTTCATAGGCGATCATGTGAAAGGGAATAAATACCTGCAATACCCTGATCAGGTGGCTTTCGGTATCAGGATGCACCGAAATATTGATTCGTTTACTGACCAGCATGACGCTGTTAAAGTTTGCACGAATCTGCTGAAACCGGGATATGGAAGGTATTCAGGAGTTGTGGCAGATGTTTTTTTTGATCATTTTTTGGCCGCAAACTGGAATGAATATTCTGTTTGTACCTTACGTCAGTTTTCCAGACATGCTCACGCCGTGTTTCTGTCCAACTTTTTCCTTCTTCCTCTGCAGGTCAAGCAGTTTCTTCCTTTTCTGATTCAGCACAAAAGACTTGAATCGTATGCGAAAAGCGAGAATCTCTTTCAGGTTCTTGAAATCATGTCGCGCCGCACATCCCTGCCGGAAAATAGCCGATGGGCTGTTCAGATTCTTCATCAGGAATATGATCAGTTTGATGCATTGTTCAGGAGTTTCTTTGCCGAACTTACCGATTATGTTGAAACCGATTTTGGTGTGCGGATTTTGAAGCCGGAGAAAACAATTGTTATCTAATCCCCCAATTTCATTGGGGGTGATGAATATTAAATCCTAACGGATTTTCGACGGAAACAGAATACCTTACCTTTTAAGTTTTCTAACTCCAAAGGAGTTAAATCCTAATCACCTCCAGTAAAACTGGAGGATAAGGAACTAGCACAAAGAGCTCAACCCGAAACGGGTTGAATAATTTTTTCAGTCATTCATTAAAAACTCAACTGTTCGAACCTACTGGCGTCGAGCCTCACGAACACAAAAAGAAGCAGCGTGAACGACCAAAGTGAAGATCCGCCATAGCTAAAAAAGGGCAGAGGTATCCCAATGACGGGTGCCAGTCCGATGGTCATCCCAACATTTACGGCAAAGTGAAAGAAAAGGATCGTCGCAACACAATACCCATACACCCTACTGAACTTGGAACGGTTGCGCTCTGCCAGGTAAATTATCCGCATCAATAAGCCCATAAATAGCCCGACAACGGTTACTGTCCCCAGAAATCCCCATTCCTCACCAACCGTACAGAAGATAAAATCGGTGCTTTGTTCGGGTACAAAATCAAATTTGGTTTGGGTTCCCTGAAGAAATCCTTTTCCGAAAAATCCACCTGACCCGATGGCAATCTTAGATTGGTTTACGTTGTAGCCTGCACCGAGCAAATCAGACTGAATACCGAGCAACTCGTTGATCCGGTTGCGCTGGTGCTCTTCCATAATATTATGGAATACATAATCAACCGACACGGTGAAAAGTATGCATCCAAAGTAAATGCCTATCAAAATGGCCAGACCTTTTTTGCGCAGCATCATAGCCCATAAAAAAAACAAAACAGCCGATACAATTGCAGCTATAAACAGGAAATATAAAGGATCAACAGTTCCCTGCACCAGATAATTGATGAACCATAGAATACCGAAAATAGAAGTAAATACGCCCATCCCTATCAGGTTGCGTTTCGTTTTTTTCCGGATCAGGTAATTGATCAGAAAAGCTGCAATGGTCAAGATCAGAATAGTGATAAACGGGTCGAGAACCATTGTGAGAATAAAGACCACTGCAATCAGAAAACTGAAAAATAAGACAATCCCGTTTAGTCCTTCGCGGTAAAGCACCAGCAGAAATACCCCGAAAACAATGGCAGAGCCGGTATCGTTTTGCAGAAATATCAGTCCAACCGGAATAAAAATGATTCCAGCCAAAGTCAACAGCGACTTCCAGCTGTGCATTTTAAAGTTGTACGAACTGATATACCTTGCAATAGCCAAAGACGTTGCCATTTTCATAAATTCGGATGGCTGAATCGAAAAATTCCCAATCTGAATCCAGGATTTGGCGCCTTTTATTTCAGAACCGATAACAAGCACCGAAAGTAAAACCAATATGAAAAATATGTAGATGGGGAAAGAAAAGGTGACAAAAAACTTGGAATCGGTATTGAGCATCAGAACTGCAATAAAAATGGCCGCGACAATCCAGATGAGCTGTTTCCCATAAACCTGGCTGAAGTCAAAAATACTCTTGTGGTCTTCGTTATAAACGGCAGCATAAATATTTATCCAGCCAATGAACATCATGGCCAGATAAATAGAAACTGTGATCCAGTCGATATTTGCCCAAACGTTGTTTCTTTTTTGCACTTCTATTATTTTTTTACCTGAACTACGTGTAACAAATTCGTTTCGATTAATCGCTGCTCCAGATCTTTCCTGCCAGGAGCAATCGAATCGTTAATATATTTTTCGATCAGCAATCCGGCAATTGGTGCCGCATAAGTAGCTCCAAATCCGGCATTCTCGATGTAAACCGCAATGGCAATCCTGGGATTATCACGTGGGGCAAAAGCCACAAATGCTGAGTTGTCGGCTCCATGCGGGTTTTGCACGGTTCCTGTTTTCCCGCAAATCACAATATTGTCCTGATGTACGGTCAGTTTCATCGTTGTGGTTTCATCAATCACAGCCTGCATTCCTTCGATAATGGTGTTGAAATATTCAGGATTAATGTCTGTCACTTTTTTCTCAAATTTCAGCTCGCGAAATACCCGGTTGGTATCCTGTATGGCTTTTACCAGGTGGGGAGTAATGTAATATCCACGGTTGGCTACGGTGGCCACCATGTTGGCCATCTGGAGCGGTGTAACCAGAATTTCGCCCTGCCCGATGGCAAGCGACCGGATAGTCATTGAATTCCATCTTCCCTGGCCAAAATATTTGTCGTAATAAGTGGTCTCCGGAATGTTCCCTTTGACTTCGGAAGTTAATTCGGTTCCTATTCTTTGGGCAAACCCGAAATTCATAACATGGTCTCTCCAAACCTGATAGCCTTCAGCCGGGCTGGATGAATGGTTGATAATGGCCCGGAAAACATTCCAGAAATAGGAATTGCACGATTCACGGAGGCCTTCGCGCATGGCTAACGGGGTTACATGATTGTGTGTGCATTTAATCGGAGTGGAGCCTGGTCCGGAACAGGAAAACCGGTCGAGTGGGCTGATCGCATGTTCCTGAAGGGCAATCAGTGCATTCACCAGTTTGAAGGTTGATCCGGGCGAATACTGACCGATAATAGCGCGGTTCCACATGGGTTTGTAAACCGAGTCCCGGTCCAGTATGCCGTAATTGACACTGCGTTGCCGTCCAACCAACAAATTCGGATCATACGATGGAGTACTCACCATCAGTATAATTTCGCCTGTTGAAGGTTCGATAGCCACAATTGCCCCTTTTTTATTGGTCATCAGCAATTCGGCATAAGCCTGAAGATCCTTATCCATGCCGGTAAGCAGGTTTTGACCCAGGATGGCAGTAGTGTCCGCTGTGCCATTATTGTACCTTCCTTTGATCCGGTTGTGAACATCAACCATGTAATTGTTTATTCCTTTGATGCCCCGCAACTCTTTCTCGTACGTTTTTTCAAGCCCGCTAACGCCAATGTAATCGCCCGACCGGTAATATTTGTCGCCTTCGATGATGCGCTGGTTCACTTCTCCAACATAACCAAGCACCTGGGCGGCACTTTTACTGGGGTATTCGCGCAATGTCCGCGACTGTGTGAAAAATCCGGGGTATTTGTATAGTTTTTCCGAAAGTGGCGCGTAAATTTCAGGTGAGATTTGACCTACAACAATCGATGGTTTGTAATACGAAAATTGCTTTGCTTTTTTAATTGCCACTCTCAGGTCTATTCGGTCTAACTGGATGATATTGCAAAGTTCAGTTGTGTCGAATGATTTCACCTCCCTCGGAACCACCAGCAAATCATAAGCCGCCTTGTTATAAACCATCAGTTCGTGGTTGCGGTCGTAAATAAATCCCCGGGCAGGGAAGGTAATAATTTTCCGGAGTACATTCCGGGTAGCAAATTGCTTGTATGTTTGGTTGGTGATTTGCAAGGTGAAAAGCCTGAGAATGAAGATTGCTCCAATTCCGAGAATTATAGCGGCGATAATAAACTTGCGTTTTGAGAAAGTATCCACCTCTTCTAATTTTTAAAGATGATGAATTGACTGGCCAGTATGATCACAATCGAAAAAATACTGCTCAGGGTGCAACGGAGCAAGGTTTCGAAAAAACCGCCGAACGAAAAAGCTTCGGCATAAAAGAGGAACAGGTGATGCACAAGAACTGACAGGACGGTATATTTCAGAAAACTGGCAAATCCCAGCTGGGTTATGTTGGGCGTATTCCCTTTTTCAATGATCTCGCGTGACGAAATCAACTGGGCGATTCCGGGCCGCATGAACCCAAGCAAAACTGTTGCCCCTGCATGTATCCCGGGCGTATTGGTGAAGATGTCAATCGAAATTCCCAACAAAAAGGAAAGCCCTAGCAGAAGATAGCCGGGAATTGTAAAAGGCAGCAAGAGAATGAATAAAATGTAAATGTACGGATTGATCAGCCCGCTAAACTGGATGTTATTCAGAATCAGCACCTGGGCCAGGACAAGTACCACAAACATGATTATATATTTACCGAAGTCTTTTATCATTCACCAACGTTGTTTGATTGCAGTTTGATCAGTTCGGCATGTTTGGTATTCTGAACCACTTCCACGTATTTCAGTGTTTTAAAATTGGTCGATAGTTCAACCTTAATGTTATAAAAGTTTGTTCCACTTTCCACATCAAACTTTTTAATGGTTCCAATCATGATTCCTTCAGGAAAAATAGTTGAATATCCGCTGGTGACCACCGTATCGCCCACATTTACGATGATATGAAACGGAATTTCTTTCAGGTCGGCTGTGTTGTAATGTTCGCCGTCCCAGACTAATGCGCCGAAATAATTGTTTTTGGTGATTTTGGCCGGAATGCTGAATCTCTTGTTCAGCAACGATAACCCGGTTGAATAGTTGGCTGAAACATTGGTAATCACACCAACCACTCCTTCGGGACTGATAATTCCCATATCTGGTTTGATTCCTTGCCTGGATCCTTTATTCAGGCTAATGTAGTTGAATTGTTTGTTTACCGAGTTGCTGATTACTTTGGCCGAGGTAAAAATATAGGCCGGTGCATCAACCGTATCGGGCCGGTTGATTGGATATTTTTCCTGATTCATAATCCGGCTCTGTAACTGTTTATGCAACGAAGCATTTTCAGCAGCCAAACGGGCATTCGTCCGGCCCAAGCTGAAATAGTCGTCCATGTTACTGAATTTTTCGTAAACAGTTCCGACGATGTTATTGCTTGAATTAAAGAAAGTTACCCGTTGGTAGTTATTGAAACTGATCATCAAGACCAATGATATGGCTTCGAGTACCAGGAACATCATCAAAAAATAATTACGGACTAAGAAACGAAATAAACTTCTCATTGGCTGGAAGGTTTACTCCTTCTTTTCAGTTTTATCTGATCAGGAAAGAGAATTTATTTACATTCTTAAGCGCGATGCCGGTACCACGGGCCACAGCACGCAACGGATCTTCGGCAACATGGAACTGAATATTAATTTTATCTGTAAATCGTTTAGCCAAACCGCGCAGTAAAGCGCCGCCACCTGCCAGCCAGATGCCACGGGTAACGATGTCGGAGTATAATTCCGGAGGTGTTTGTTCCAGTGCGCTGAGGATAGCTGTTTCAATTTTGGCAATTGATTTTTCGAGGCAATGTGAGATTTCCTGATACGAAACCGGCACTTCAATCGGAAGCGCGGTCATTTGGTTCGGGCCTTGGATCACATAGTCGGAAGGCGGATTTTCGAGTTGCGACAATGCCGATCCGACATTGATTTTAATTTCTTCGGCTGTCCGTTCACCAATCTTAATGTTGTGCTGGTGGCGCATATATTCCATGATGTCGGCTGTCAGGTCATCACCGGCTATTCGGATCGATTTGTTGGTAACCAGCCCGCCGAGCGAAATTACCGCAATTTCGGTTGTTCCACCACCAATGTCCACGACCATGTTTCCTTCAGGTGCTTCTACATCCAGACCAATACCAATGGCAGCAGCCATAGGCTCATAAATCATATACACATCGCGGCCCCCGGCATGTTCCGCGGAGTCACGCACTGCACGGATTTCGACTTCGGTTGATCCGGAAGGGATACAAATCACCATTCGGAGCGAAGGTGAAAAAAACCTTGATTTTGGATTCATCATCTTGATCATTCCCCTGATCATCTGCTCAGCTGCGTTGAAATCGGCGATAACACCGTCACGCAACGGACGGATGGTTTTCAGATTGGCATGAGTTTTCCCTTGCATCTGGCGTGCTTTTTCGCCAATTGCAACTAGTTTTTCGGTTTTCAGGTCGATGGTAACAATTGATGGTTCGTCAACTACGATTTTATCGTTGTGGATAATGATCGTGTTGGCTGTTCCAAGGTCAATAGCTATTTCCTGGGTTAAAAATGAAAACAATCCCATTATGTAAATTTTCTATGTTTTTACTATTTAAAACGGTCGGTCCGGCAATTATAACTTAATGTTTGAAATGCCTGACTCCTGTGAATACCATCGCAATGCCGAATTCGTCACAGGCCGCAATTACTTCTTCGTCGCGAATACTGCCTCCGGGTTCTACAATGTATTTAATTCCAAATTCGTTGGCAGCTTCAACATTGTCTTTGAAAGGGAAGAAAGCATCTGAAATGAGCACAGAATCTTCGATGCGTACGCCTTCTTTCAGGTTAAAACGTGGAATGGTCAGTTGGCGCAGACTGTCGAGCCGGTTGGGTTGTCCCATTCCTGCCCCGGTCAGCCAGAACGATCCATCTTCGTTTTGAGTCACCAGGGCAATGGCATTACTTTTCAGGTGCTTGCAGGCAGTAATACCAAACTTCGACAAATTCATTTTATTGCTGTCGAATTGTATTTTAGTTACATTTTGGTAATCGGTTTCCAGACCTTCGTCTTCATCCTGAATGAGCAGGCCACCGCTGATAGAGCGGTATAGCTTTTCTCCGGCGATCTGGGGCTTTACAGGAGTTTCCAAAACGCGAAGGTTTTTCTTTTTACCAAAAACCTCCAGCGCTTCAGGAGTATAACCGGTTGCAATGATGATTTCGACAAAGCGTTTATTGAACCATTCAGCAATGGTTTGATCAACTTCGCCGGTGAAACAAACGATGCCTCCATAAGCGCTTACCGGATCGCCTGCCCAGGCCAGTTCGAGCGATTTCATCAGGTTTTCAGAAACTGCCAGTCCGCAGGGATTCAGGTGTTTGACCACCGAAACAGCGAATTTATTTTTCATATGGGTAACCGAATGAAAAGCATCGCTGGCCGATTTCCAGGCGGCATCGGCATCGAGCATGTTGTTGTACGAAAGCGCTTTGCCTTGCAGTACTTTGGCATTCGATAAGGTTATTTCGGAATTGCTGTTGTTGAATTTGAAAAAGGCTGCCGATTGGTGCGGGTTTTCGCCGTAGCGCAACACCTGTCCGTTGTTGACACTGATACGTGCTTCTTCTGATTTTTCCTGATTGAAAAATTTGAAAATAGCGCTATCGTAATGCGACGAGGTGGCAAATGCCAGTCGGGCAAATTCTTTTCGGTCTTCCAATGAAGTGGCACCCTCTTTTTCAATCAGCAAATTGAGCAGGTTCTGATACTGATTCCGTGAAGATACAATCACCACATCGTTGAAATTTTTGGCTGCTGCACGGATAAGTGCAATGCCACCGATGTCAATTTTTTCGATAATGTCTTCTTCTGAAGCTCCTGATGCAACGCTTTCTTCAAACGGATACAGGTCAACAATGACCAGATCAATTTCAGGAATCTCGTATTTGGCAATCTGTTGCTGGTCGCCTATATGATCTCTTCGGTTCAGGATTCCGCCAAATACTTTCGGGTGAAGGGTTTTTACCCGTCCACCTAAAATGGATGGATAGCTGGTAAGTTCTTCAACGGCTGTAACCGGAATACCCAATTCTTCGATGAATGATTGGGTTCCGCCGGTTGAATATATTGTAACATTTAATTCGTTTAATTTTTTAACGATCTCGTTCAGCTTATCTTTGTGATAGACTGAAATTAAGGCCGATTTAATGATTTTTAAGTCCTTCATCTATAATCACTTTGTAATTTGGGCTCAAAGATAATAAAACACCTTGATTTTTTCCCCAACGTATCCGACTAATTAAGCTTATTGTAACATTGTATTCTGAAATAATTCTCAGTGTTGATCAGTGGAGCTTGAAAAGCTTTCTTTCCATAACGCAAGGTATTGTACTTTGTTATTGAAAGAGGAAACAAATTGTTCAAAGGAATAGTTGATACATTATGTATTTTTTGTTTTCACCGGTGTGACAACTTAGGACATTTCAACCTGATTCACCTGGGCAATTGTTCTTTGTATTTTTAGAAAATCCTCCAATTGCTGAAGATCGTAGTGTACGACACGATTTTATTTTTTCATTTTTGATCAAATTCTGTAATCATTTCAGAAAATCGTCACTAATTTTTCAGGATCCGGATTTGTGATTGATTGCTTCTTGTTTTGTTCTTTGCACCCAATATGCTGGATCAGAATCTGGATTGTTTACTTTTTATTTTTCAAAACGGAGGATATGCTTTTAACCAGATTAATATTGGAGAGTTTCTCGTTTGCCTTCGGTTCCTTGCGCGGGAATAAGTTGCGCACGTTTCTTTCGTTGCTGGGAATTACCATCGGGATTTTTGCCATTATTTCGGTTTTTACGGTCATCGACTCGTTGGAAAATTACATTCGAAGTAGCCTGAATTCGCTGGGAAGTAACATGGTTTACATTCAGAAATGGCCATGGGCCCCTCCGGAGGGCGAATCAGAATATCCCTGGTGGAAAGACCTGAACCGCCCGGTTCCAACAATGGAAGAAACGGATGAACTGATTCGCAGGTCAAGAA
>JAUXUF010000277.1 GCA_030684645.1 Bacteroidota bacterium
GAGCCGGTGATTCTTGGCCTGGAAGTTTTGCAAGGTATCATTTTCATACTTCAGGTTTCGCGAAACCAGGACTATTTTCCTGAAATTCGGAGGAAGGTTGAGTTCTGCCGGTTTACAGACTTCAATTGAAAATTTCTCGAAGCTCACACATGAATACATACTCAACAACAATACAAACCAAAGTAATCGTGACTTTCGTTTCATGCTATTTTGTTTTTTGAATGGTTTCCTTCCTCTCCTCCAGTTTTTTAAGGTATATTTCAGTCTGATGCCTGTAAAACGAATAATAAGATTTCAAGCCCCACTCAATAGCCCCGTCCATATCACCGTTTAATTCACTGATTAGTGAAAGATTATATTCAGCTTTACTTCTGATCTTTTTACTTTTCGATTGGGCCATTTCTGCCCAGTATCTTTTTGCTTCTTCGTAATTGCTCCCGTTCATTAACTGTTGTCCACGATCATTCTTGCTTTTAAACAGGAAATAACCTCTTTTTTCTGGAATCCAGCTGGGAGATAGTTTTTCGTCCACGTCAAGGGCAATTTTTATGCCAGTATTGATCAGGGCCTGCTTGATGGAAGGCAATTTGCGAAATAATCTTTCCTGGGTGTAATCGGCACTTTCCCAGTATATTGTATCAGTCATTTCGATTTCTTTGATCAAGGTTTTGGTTCCCGGTTTATAAATTCTGAAAAAGGCATAGTATTTCAGATCCAGAGTGGCATAATAAGAATAAACCGGAACCGGATTCGGGTCTGAATTTAATTCGGATGAATAATCGGCCATGGTTTTTGTTGAGAATCGTTCCAGCACCATCAGCGCATCAGTATGATAATCGCTGCAAATTTTACTGACCATATCCGGACTCAGGGTATCGGGAAGCAAATCGTATGAAAGGCTTCTGCTGAAGTTCCGGTTAACCGGTACAACCACATCGTACCGGCCCGATTCGAATAAAAGCTCGGCCAGCGCCCGAATGGTCGTGTCGGCAGCAGTACTATCCAGCACAATTTTAGACAGCTGATATCCTTTGCGGTAGAAATACATTTGAAGCGAATCTTCCCGATGGTTCAGAAACTGGCGGTTCATGCTGCGGTTCATTAAAGTAATACTCTGAATGTCAGGCTGTAATTCTTCGGTTGCAGGTCTGGCATTTTCGATGGTCAAAGTCGCATAATTACTTTTGCACGAACTCAGGAGAATTCCGGTCATGAAAAGAAAAATTGTTTTACGCGAGATGAGTATTTTGAACAGTAGCATTTGATGATTGATTTAATAAATTCCCCAATATTTTCTGAAAAACCATTCTACACCCAACAGAATGATCAGCAGAAAAAACAACACTTTTAGATTAATCCATTCGGTCTGAAATGTTTGCTGATGTTGCTGAACTGTAATTTGTTTATTGTTGTGGATGGCCTCAAATAATGAGTCCTGATTTTCGAACGGGTAAAACTGTCCACCCGTCTGTTGAGACAACTGATACAAAACGCCAAAATCAGCCTGGTTATTTTGCACTTCAATATCATTTTTTACAATAGCGAAGTTCCCCTTTTCAGTAAAACGCTGATTGCCAAGTTGTGTCTCAGCTTCAAAAGTATAATCTCCAGGTTCCAGGTTCCCGGCATTCAACCGGTAATAATCGTTTGTCCGATCGAAAAGATAACTGAACTCCCGGAGGCTGTCGTTTTGAATCCGGATATTGACATCCGGAGTGTTTACCAGTTCATAACTATCGTTGTATAATTCGGCAGTCAATTCGATGTTGTCGGTTTCCTGAAAAAGTGCCGGATGATAAATCGTAAAGTTGTCTTCATTTTCCCTGAGCGCCAGGTATTGTATTATTTTCTGGGTCAGCTCGTTAAATGCATCATGACTTCCACTTCTCTCATAATCAAACAGGCGCCAGCGCCAAAGTCCTTCGCCCACAATGAACCCAATTTTTCGGCCTTTGTCGGTGCCCATTGCCATCATGGTTTTATTGGTCTGAATATTACGGATGTTTTGCACAGCCAGATTCTGCATCATCGGCGCCAGTTCAGTATTTCCAAATGGTGAAACCAAAGGAGGTGAGGCTTCCAAAGTTTCTTTGGTTGCATCTGAGAGTGTAAATAGCGAAAAGTTTTTATCAAATCTGGCCTGAACTTCTTCTGTATTTTTACTGGCTGAGATTTTCAAACCCATATCCAGCGAATTGAGCTGTTCAAGTAATGAGGATGGTCCCATGAGAAATAAAACAGGAATCCTGCTCTCTTTAATCTTTGCAAGTAACTTACTGGCTACATTTTTCAGGGATGGTAACTGGTTCAGGATGATCAAGCTGTACGATGACAAGCTATCCGGAACTTCACCGCCTGTAATTAGCTTTGTGTCATAGTTTTGAAGTTCAGAAATGCTGCTGCGAATAGCGCCAAAATCCGGATGAGGACCATCACTGAGCATCAGTATTTTTTGTTTGTTTTCCATGATCTGAATCACAAACTCAAATTCATTGTTTTTCAGGTTTACTTCACCTTCGAAAGGACGAATCCTGATTTTGTAATGCTGCAATCCGGTATTGGTAGCTTCCAGATTCGCTAATTCAAGCTTAAAATCATCATCTGAAACAATAGAGACGTTACCCGAATAAACCTGTTTTTTATTATTTTCGATATCGATGTAAGCAATCTTGTTTTTCAGTTCTGAGAACTTTAATTCAATTTCAACCGGAAACTTATTTTTCAGAAAAGCCACTTTATTGGTTTTCACATTTCGGATCAAAGCATCAGTCTTGCGGGTTGTATCGCCAATACCAAGGGTGTAAACAGGGAATTTAAGCACTGAAGCAAAATTTTCGGGATTCTGGCCTTGATTGTAAATTCCATCGCCAATCAAAATTAAAGCGCCGACATTTTTATTAATGTAATTGTTTTTCAGTGATTTAATGATCTGTCCATAGTCCGATCTTCGATCTGTACCGGTGAATTTTTGGGTGTTTTCAACTTTTTCGCCAAAAGACCAGAATTCCAGCAGGTACTTATCTGAAAAGCGATCTTTAAAGGTCTGCTCAAATTGTACAAGCGAAGAAGCATAAGGCTTAACCGACTGTGAATTGTCGAAAGCTACAGCCAGAATGGGTAATTGTTTGATTTTCTTTATTCGCTCCATCAATGGAGAAAGTAGAAACAAGAATATCAAAAAAAGTGATAAAAAACGAAGTGATACAAGAAATCCCTTTTGAACTGTTGAAAGGCTCAGGTTTTCAGGATTTCTGAAATAAAGCAGGTAACTGATACCAGCCGCCAGGAATATGGACAATAAAACGAAGAGTCCGGCAAAACTATGATCGAAACTAATTTCCAAAGTGATTCATATTTTAGAGAATTTCAAAATTAACAAACTTGGGCTAACAAGGCATTCATACGGCATACTTTCTGTTTAATAAACCGAATATTTGTGAGTAGTTTCAGGTTGGATGAAGTATAAGTTACCAATCATATTTTAAAAGGCTTGAAATTATACTGAATATCCGTTTTGGAACGTTTTAAGATAATTTGATTAGTTTTGGATTTTCGCCTTGAACCGAATAGTAGAACTGGAAATAGGGCAGGAGCGGAGGTGAAATCGGGTTATTCCATCAAATTGAATGCATGAAAAAAATATCAACTCTATTCATACTGTTTATTATATGCTTCCTTCCTGCGAAGGCTCAGTTTTTTCAAACAGGACAAGACCCTTCGTCGATCAGCTGGCGGCAGATCAATACAACTAATTTTCAGGTTATTTATCCGGAAGAGTTTGAAAAACAAGCACAAAGAGTTTCGTTTGTTCTGGAAAAGGTATATAACTACGGAGCAAAAACGCTGAATTTTAGTCCCCGGAAAATTTCGGTCATTCTGCATACCCGGACCGTCAGTTCAAATGGCTTGGTAGGCTGGGCTCCCAAAAGAATTGAACTTTTCACTACACCTTATCAGCAGATTTATGCCCAGGACTGGCTTGAGCAGTTGGCTTTGCACGAATTCAGGCATGTGGTTCAGATGGATAAAATTCAGAGTGAATTGCCATTTCTGGTAAAAGCCATTCTGGGTGAACAGGCTACTGCACTTGTTGTAGGTGTATATTTGCCTTTCTGGTTTCTGGAAGGTGATGCCGTGGTTACTGAAACTGCTTTGTCTGAATCAGGACGCGGTCGAGTGGCTTCTTTCAGTATGGAATACCGCGCACAATTGGTTGAAAAGGGAAAATATTCATTTGATAAAGCATTTCTGGGTTCGTATAAAGATTTTGTACCCGATCATTATAATTTAGGCTATTGGATGGTCGGTAAAAGCCGTGAAAAATATGGAGCCAACATCTGGGCGGAGGCACTTCAAAAAATTGGGAAACAGCCCTTTTCTATAACTCCGTTAAACTCATCATTAAAGAAATCCACCGGACTTACAACAAAAAAAATGTATTCCGGTATTTTTGATAATTTGAGTGAAGAATGGAAACAAAACTTGTCGTCACGGACAATTGATTCCTATTCAGTAGTTTCACCGACAAATAAAGTTTATACACAATATCTGTATCCTCAAATCTATCAAGATTCAATCATTTTTGCCTACCGAACTTCCATCAATGATATTGGCCGTTTTGTTCTAATCTATCCGAATAAAACTGAAAAAGTAATCTACACTCCGGGAATAATTTTTGAAGAATCAGTTTCGATGACAGACAATCTGATTATTTGGGCTGAAAACAGGGCAGATCTGCGCTGGACACATTCCGACCGATCTGTTATCCAGGTTTATAACATCGAAAATAAAGTCCGGCACGAGATCAAAAATGAAAATAAACTGTTCAGCCCGGTAATATCTCCCGATTTACAATCGTTTGCAGCCGTTGAAGTCGATCCTGAAAATAATATTTTTCTTTCAGTATTCGATCTGGCAACAGGCCATCTGAAAGATCGCTTTAAAACCGTTGATAACCAGTACTTTTTCACTCCATGCTGGGATGAAAAAGGGGAGAAGCTGGTTGTGGTATGTTTGTCCTCCAAAGGGAAATATCTCGCGTCGGTTGATGTTAAAACCAAACAACTTCTGCAATTAACAGATGAGACCTTTGCCAACCTTAAAAATCCTGTTTTTTCGAAGGGACAGATTCTTTTTTCGTCCGATTTTTCAGGAATCGATAATTTATATTCGCTGGATACCGAAAGCAAAAAAATAACTCAGATTGCTTCAGTGCCGTTTGGAGCCGATTATCCAACAGCCCCGAATGCAGGAAATAAGGTGTTTTTCAGTAATTATACTTCTGCGGGTTATCAGCTTGCTGCTATTCCGCTTCAGTCAAAAAAATCCAGGAAGGAAATACAAAGCATAGCGTTAAAAACAAATCCGCTTGCCGAAAATCTGGCTGCCCAGGAAAAAGGTATTCCCAAATTTACAAATCCTGATTCTGTAGTTTTCGCAACAAAGAAGTATTCAAAACTTGGTCATGTATTTAATTTTCACAGTTGGGCACCTGCATATATCGATCTGAACAGCTATGAAATAAGACCAGGTGTTTCATTATTTTCGCAAAATAAACTGGGAACCGCCGAAACCAGGCTCGGATTTGATTACAATATAGCCAACCGCACCAACCGATATCGGGTTGGATTTGACTATTTAGGATTTTTCCCAGAGATTAGAACTGAATTATCTGCTGGCAACGAAGCTTCAGCTTATTATCTGATCACGAATACAACTGATAAATTTAACCAAGTAATAAGCAGTGATACAAGTGTTCAGCGATTTACATGGATGGAAATGACTGCTGATGTTGATATTAGACTACCATTGAATTTTTCGAAAGGAAAATATTCGCGCATTATTTATCCGGAGGTAAAATATTCGTTCAATCAGGTGTCTCACGACCAATCAACACCTGGAAAATTTTATTCCGGAAATTATCATGCCATGTCATACCGGTTGTACATCTATAATTTGCTGCATCAGTCAGATCGAAATCTAATGCCCCGATGGGGTCAGAAATTTGATTTCGTATATAGGAATACTCCATTCATTGGCAATAACTTAGGATCACTTTCAGGTGTTCAGTCTGATATCTATTTACCCGGATTTACCCGAAATTCAGGCTTGAAAATTTACCAGGGTTACCAGGAAAAGCACTTTACAAATAGTCATAATTTTTCAAATTTCGTTCGTTTTCCAAGAGGCTTTCAGGGTTATCAAAACAATAAAATGTATTCGCTGGCAGCTGATTATAAATTCCCGATTTTTTATCCTGATTTTAGTATGGGAAAGCTGGCATACATCAAGCGGGTGAAATCATCTCTATTTTATGATTATGCATGGCTTTCAATACCAATTGTGGATAAGGATGGAAAGATATATCCCAATAATCATGAATTGAAAATGAAGTCTTTTGGTTTGGAATTGACTTCAGATCTCCATGTTTTGAGGTTTTTTGCGCCTATCGAAATTGGAATACGGTCAGTTTACCGACCTGACTTTAATGATTTCCAGTTTAATCTTCTGTTATCAATTAATTTCAACGGTTTTTAGTCCGGAATAAAGTCAGCAAAGTGATTTCAGGACGCATTTCTATACGACCCGGAAATCCTACAGTGCCCAGTCCCCTGTTCACATAAAGCATCTGATTGCCCGATTGATAAAGTCCACCCCAATTTTTCTGATTAAAATAAATAGGACTGAATTCAATACCGGCAATTTTTACGCCTAACTGACCTCCATGCGTATGTCCCGATAGGGTCAAGGGAATATTTGTTTGAGAAACAACTTTAGCTTTCCAATGTGCCGGATCGTGCGACATTAGAATTTTAAACGAATTATCCGGAATCCCTTTCATCGCAATATCCAGATTGGCATATTGCGGGAACGGTGGGCGTCCCCAGTTTTCAACACCTATCAATGAAATTGAGGTATCCTTTACGGCGATTTTTGTCCATTGGTTAAGTAAAAGTATAAATCCTGAATCAGTCAATCCAGCCTCGATCATGTCAAGATTTTTCCTTTTGCTCGTCGAATCAGGCCAGTTGAAATAATCTCCATAATCATGATTGCCTTGAATTGCATATCTACCATACTTCGCCGATAGCTGTTTCAAATATGGTTCAAAGTCCTTCATCTCTTCTCCGAAATTATTGACAATATCGCCTGTAAATAGCAAAAGATCAGGCTGCAGTTGCTCAATGATCTGGACAGTTTCCTTCATCGCACTGGGATTTTTGCCATAACTTCCAAGGTGAATATCAGAAAGTTGAACTATTTTTAAACCATCAAGTTGTTTTGGGAGATCAGAAAAATACAAGTTTTGTTTCTCAACATGAATATCATAACGGCCAGCCCAGACGGCATAGATTATAACCAGAAAAGCGCCACTGCATAAAAGAAAAGAACCGGTCAGGGCAAGCTTTTGTCCATGTAACCCAGCTGTCCAGCGGATCAGGTAACTTATTAACGTGATCAGGGCAAAAAATATTTTTGGTATCAGGTTTAGAAAACTCAGCGTAATCACAACAAAAAAGAACGTATAATCCCGGCTTTGCCTGATAACTTCAGGGTTTGAAAATGAATAGGCAATCAGACCGGTAACCGACAAGCTTACCAAAAAATAAACAAGGGTAAGGTAGGTCCGTACTATTTTTGACAAGTGATTGATTAAGATGCGAAATCCAAAGTAGGAGATAAACTCAACCAAAAATACGAATGCGAAGAAAAATATTAAAAATGAAGATGGAATGCCTCTCATAAACTCAGATATTATTTTGGAAAGAAAATTACACAATTTGATCACATTTGTATAGACTTCCGTCCTTTTTTGAACCTTTTATTGTGATTTTAGCTATTTATATCCAGATTGTTGGCAGTATAAATGCAATCATTTGACAGATATTTTACTGACAATTAATCCTTTACAGATAATAATTTTGTTTTTATACCATCTCAGAATTCGATATTTGGTTTTCAATAGGATATTTCGTGGAAAATACATTTTCCTGAGTTATCAACCAGTTGGAACAATCAAATCAGGTATAACAATTACCGGTTTACAAATCACAACTAACAACTTGTATAAAATTCAATATACATATGTGAAACAAGATGTCTCACTACAAATGTTAATCAAATATTTTTGTTGAATTTATAAATATCTGAATGATTTAATTAACATTACTGACACATAAATATAAATTCAAATTGCTTCATATTATATGGCATTATAGTATTCATTATCAGTCTATTGAATCTGGTTATATGTACTTGTAATATAAGATATTGTTTACGTCTGTCAATTTAGCTCCAAATACTCGCATTTATTTACTTTATATATCAATAAACTAGTATATTAGATGATTTATATAAAGTATATATACAGAATATAATTAGTTGAAACGGTTTACTCAGGAATGATGTGTGCACAAATGTAATATTATCTAATTGCCATATGTGGATTAAATATAACTGTTTATTTATTACATTTGTGTATTCGCTAATTTACATTTATATGGAAGTACGGATCAGAAAATTCATGGAGTATAAAGGGATCTCTCCCTCTGAGCTTGCAGATTCAATCGGCGTGCAACGATCAAATGTGACTCATGTATTAAAAGCTCGAAATAAACCTAGTTTTCAGTTTATTGAAAAAATACTGCAAATATATCCGGAACTAAATGCCAAATGGTTGTTGCTTGGAACTGGTACTATGGTTGATTCTTCTGTAAAAACCAGAACCTTATTCGATCAGATAACTGAACCCGCAAGTCCCGTCAACCTGAAAGCTGATAATAATGACGAAAATCAAATAATGAATGAACCGAAGCCTGGTGAGCCAAAGTCACTGAATGTTTCTCCAATCAAGGAAAATATTGAAAAATTGAGTTCTGGAGATGAGCTTCAGGATCAAATTTTTAGTTCAGAAAAGCCTATCGAACGACTGGTTGTTTTCTATACAGACTCAACATTTAAGGTTTATAACCCTTCCCGATAAAATTTTTAGACTATATTTGCCGGCAAATTCATGTGCATGAAAAAGACGGTGACTGATTTTCTATTGCTTGAAAATAAGCAACTTAATAAAGATAATTTCCGATTAGTACTTCAATCTCCCCAACCGGTTTCTGATTTGTTTCCAGGTCAGTTTATCAATGTTGAAATCAAGGAAGCAAGCGAGATTTTTCTTCGCCGGCCATTTTCAATTTTGGATGTCAATTATAATCAACATACCATATCCTTACTGGTGAAAATTCTTGGGAGAGGATCTAAAAAACTTACCGAAACTATTGCTGGGCAGACCATAAACGCCATATTCCCTTTGGGAAAATCATTTACTTTGCCTGATAAATCGGACCGGATTCTGCTGATCGGTGGAGGTAGCGGAGTTGCACCGATGTTGTTCCTTGCAAAAATCTGCGGATTAGATCCGGCTAATGTTACCGTTCTAATTGGAGCCAGATCTGTATCCGATCATATTGATGTTTCTGCTTATCAACAATTTGGACAATTTTTCTTTGCCACCGAAGATGGTTCACTGGGTGAAAAAGGATATGTGACCAATCATTCAGTGTTTTCCGGAGAACTGAATCAGTTCAGTAAGATATATACCTGTGGCCCTGATTTGATGATGAAAGCTATTGGCCGAAAAGCAATTGAAAAGAATATTTTCTGTGAAGTTTCGCTCGAAAATATGATGGCTTGTGGATTCGGTGTTTGTTTGTGCTGTGTTGAAGATACTAAAACCGGTCACAAATGTGTTTGTACAGATGGACCGGTGTTTAATGTAAACGATCTGAAATGGTAAATTTAGGAATAAAAATACACGAGTTGGATTTTAAAAATCCGGTTTTAACTGCCTCCGGAACGTGCGGATTTGGTGAAGAAATCGCCGATTTTATTGATCTTTCGCTTCTGGGTGGAATTGTTGTAAAAGGCACTACTCTAAAACACAGGGAAGGAAACGCATACCCCAGAATGGCTGAAACACCGTCAGGAATGTTGAATGCCGTTGGACTTCAAAATAAGGGTGTTGATAATTTTATTACCAACATTTATCCCCGCATAAAAGATCTGAACACTAACATTATCGTTAATGTAAATGGTTCAACTATTGAAGATTACGTTGCATTAACTGAGCGGTTGAATGAACTGGATAAAATTCCAGCCATTGAATTAAATATCAGTTGTCCGAACGTTAAAGAAGGAGGAATGGCCTTTGGAATCAGCTGTCCGTCGGCCGAAGCAGTTGTAAGAGCAGTCAGGAAGGTTTACAGCAAAACGTTGATCGTGAAACTTTCGCCCAATGTCACCAACATTGCCGATATAGCTAAAGCTGTTGAAGGACAAGGAGCTGATAGTGTTTCTCTTATAAATACTTTACTCGCGATGGCTGTAAATGCTGAAACAAGAAAACCAGTTTTATCTACAATTACTGGTGGTCTTTCAGGTCCGGCAATTAAACCAATAGCGCTTCGGATGGTTTGGCAGGTTTACAATGCAGTTAAAATACCTGTTATAGGGATGGGTGGCATCATGAATGCAACCGATGCCATCGAATTTATGATTGCCGGTGCTTCGGCAGTCCAGGTCGGTACAGCTCTTTTTATTGATCCAACCATACCAGTTCAAATCATTGATGGCATTTCAGCATATATGGAACGACATAAGATGCAGTCGGTTAACGAATTAATTGGGAGTTTACAATGCTGAATTATGTAAAAACACATATCTACATCCTAAAATATTTCATAGGTGGAATCATTTTTTTGCTAATAATTACCCACTTTTCTGCAAATTTAAACCCAAATGAACTCCCTGATCGTTACCCTGAACTGGATACTAAAGGTCTGAATTTCAGAATATCTAACGATCTTTCGGAGTTTGCCGGAAGCAAATTGATTGAAAAAGAGGCCAATGGATTTCTTCAGCAATGGAATTTGGCAGGATTGTCCATGTCGATTGTAAAAGATGGTAAGCTGGTTTATGCACATGGTTTTGGATATTCCGATATTGAAGCCAAACAACCGGTCATGCCTGGTAATTTATTCCGGATAGCCAGTGTCAGTAAGCTGATTACTGCAGTTGCCATCATGAAACTGGTCGATAAGAAAAAAATTTCGCTCGAATCAAAAGTTTTTGGACCCAATGCAATACTGAAAGATATAGTTTTCAATAAAGTAGTAGATAAACGATTGTATAACATCACCATACGCCATCTTCTGGCGCATGCAGGTGGCTGGTCACTGCAATATGGCGATCCTGCTTTTAATTCGTTGGTTGTTCTTGAACGGATCGGCGAGGCCGGAAACCCTACCATGGATTCCTATTGTAAGTTTGTTGCTACCCGCAAATTACACTTTGAACCGGGAACACGTTCTTCCTATTCAAATATGGGTTACATGTTTTTGCAAAAAGTTATTCAGGCAGTAACTGGTCAGTCATACGAAGACTTTGTTTGCAATGAAGTTTTAAAACCTGAAGGAATTACAGATATGCACATTGGCAAGAGTTTTCTTTCTGAACGACGATCAAATGAAGTGAAATATTACGAATCACAAGAAAGTACTCAGGTTTCTGCTTTTGACGGGTCGGGCAGGATGGTTCCAAAGCCTTATGGTGGAAATCCGATCGAATTGCTTGGTTCTGCCGGTGGCTGGATTGCATCGTCCGTTGAATTGGCTAAACTGATGGTATTGGTTGATGGTTTCAGGAGTGTGCCGGATATGATACCGCATAAACTGATTAACCAGATGGTTGATAAAGAGGATTTTAATGGACCTCTGGGATGGAAAGTTGTAAAAGACAATGGCGACTGGATCCGTACCGGAAGTATGGCCGGTACTTCTGCAATTATGAAACGTCAGAGTAATGGATATTGCTGGGTTGTAATCGTTAATTCAAGCAGCTGGAAAGGCCCCAGATTACCGGCATACATCAATTATATGATGGGAAAGATTGAGAAGGATATTACAAACTGGCCCAAACAAGATCTTTTTAAATATGTTCCCAAGGAATTGTGACTGCGGATAATATGGCCTGATTTCCGGACCTATACGAATAAAATCTGACCAAAGAATGCCCTGTTTTTATTTCTTCCTGAATTTTTAGTTCCCCCAAAAAATGAAATACTCTATTCAGTTAAAAGAATGACTTTTTAATGTTGAACCTTTCAAGCTCAATCTTGTTTATTGGTGTGAAAACTTGAAGTTCTTAATGTCAAAAATAATTATAGAAGTATGTCAGAATTTAAAATCCAAATGCCAAAACTGGGTGAAAGTGTCCAGGAAGCTACCATTACCAAATGGTTTGTAAAGGAAGGTGATCGAATTGAAGAAGATGAACCAATTTTTGAGGTTGCAACCGATAAGGTTGATTCTGAAATTCCGTCACCTGTCGATGGCATTGTGAAAAAAATATTCTTTGAACTAAATGCCTTGGTTCCAGTTGGTGAAATCGTTGCTGTTATTACAACTGAAGATGAGGATGAGCCAGCTCAAAAAACAGAAGAGAATGAAACTATTCCGGAACCAGGAAAACAGCCAGCGCAGGAAAAGAAAGCATCACCCGAAGCCGTTCAAATGAGTAAACCTGCTGAAGTAGTTGAATTAATGACTGCTGATGAGACTGATGATGTTAAAGCTTCAAGATTTTATTCTCCCCTGGTTTTGTCAATTGCCAATTCCGAAAAAGTTAGTTTAGCCGAATTAGAATCTTTAAAAGGTTCAGGACAAAACGGAAGAGTGCAGAAAAATGATATTCTTTCGTATGTTGATGCCCGTAAAAAAGGAAATGTTGCTCCGGCAATTCGTCCTTCAGAAGTACAGGTAAAAGAGCCTTCAGCTCCTGTAAAAGTTTCTGCCTCATTGGGATCAAGTGATCAGATCATCGAAATGGATCGTGTCCGTAAAATTATTGCGGATCACATGGTTATGTCCAAAAATGTTTCGCCACATGTAACTTCAGTGGTAGAGGCTGATGTAACAAACCTGGTTCTTTGGAGAAATAAAGTGAAGGATGAGTTTAGCGTAAAACACGGCGAAAAAATAACTTACATGCCTGTTTTCGTTGAAGCTGTTGCCCGTGCAATTACTGAATTTCCATTGTTGAATTCATCGGTTGACGGACATACCATCACTATTCATAAGGATGTCAATGTCGCAATTGCTGTTGCCAAACCCGATGGAAACCTGGTTGTTCCGGTGATCAAGAATGCTGAGCAGAAAAACATGGTGGGTTTAACCAAAGACATGAATAGGCTGGCCGATGCTGCACGAAAAAACAAACTGACCGTTGAGGATTATCAGGGCGGGACCTTTACCATTACCAATTTCGGATCATTCCGAAATCTGATTGGTACGCCAATTATCAATCAACCTCAGGTTGCTATCCTGGCAACCGGAAGTATTGAGAAAAAGCCTGCAGTCATGGAAACTCCAACAGGTGATGCTATCGTTGTCCGCCATAAAATGTTCCTTTCATTATCATATGATCATAGAATTATAGATGGTGCTTTGGGAGGGGCTTTCTTAAGGCGAATAGCAGACATTCTGGAAGAATTCAGTATTGATCGCGAAGTATAAATTCAATAAATTAAATTTAGATATATGACAACAGTTCCAAAAGTATTTTCGGTTAAAACCACCCCCAAAGAAATACTTGAAAAATGGTACCGATTGATGACTTTAGGACGGGCAATTGATGAAAAAGCTCCAAATTATCTTAAACAGGCCATTGGCTGGTCGTATCATGCTCCTTATGCCGGGCATGATGGTATTCAGCTCGCAATTGGACAGACTTTTGAGAAAGAAATAGACCATATTTTTTTATACTACCGTGATATGCTTACCGCTTTATCCTGCGGAATGACAGCTGAGGAAATCATCCTGAACGGTATTTCAAAGGCTACTGACCCAACGAGCGGAGGGCGCCACATGTCGAATCATTTTGCCAAACCTGACTGGCACATTCACAATGTGTCTTCGTTAACCGGAAATCACACGCTTCATGCTGTAGGTGTGGCCAGGGCCATTAAATATTACGACGAAAAAGCTGTTGCATTCAGCGTTCAGGGCGAATCTTCCTTGTCGGAAGGCTATGTTTATGAGGCCATCAATGGAGCTTCAAAGGAAAAATTGCCGGTAATTTTTTGTATTCAGGATAATGGATACGGAATTTCTGTTCCGAAGAAAGATCAGACCGCAAACCGAAAAGTAGCCAATAATTTCACAGGTTTTAAAAATCTCAAGATTATACATTGTAACGGAAAAGATGTTTTTGATTCGATGAATGCCATGTACGAAGCGAAACGCCATGCCTTGGAAACCGGTATGCCTGTTATGGTACAGGCCAATTGCATCCGAATTCATTCGCATTCCAATTCAGACCGGCACGAATTATATCGCTCAGAAGCAGAACGTAACTATGTGCTCGATTACGATCCATTATTTAAATACAAGCGAATGCTCATTCGATATGAGCGCTTCACTGTTGAAGAATTGGAGAAGATCGAAAATGAGACTAAAATTCAACTTAAAGAAGCCCACAAGCTGGCTTTAAAAGCGCCGGACCCAGATCCAAATACTTATCTTGATTTTGTTCTTCCGGAACCTTATCAACCTCAAAAATATATTGACGGAACACATCAGGAAACCGGCGAGAAGAAAAAACTGATTACTGGTTTGAATGAAACTTTGAAAGCTGAATTTAGAAATAACCCGGATACCTTCATGTGGGGCCAGGATATGGCGAATAAAGACAAGGGTGGTATCTTTAATGTATCGAAGGGGTTGCAGCAGGAATTTGGCCCCCAAAGGGTATTTAATGCTCCAATTGCCGAGGACTTCATTGTCGGAACTGCAAATGGCATGTCGCGTTACGATGAAAAAATCAGGATTGTGATTGAAGGAGCCGAATTTGCTGATTATTTCTGGCCGGCTATGGAGCAATATGTTGATTCGAGCCACGATTACTGGCGATCGAACGGACAGTTTACACCTAATGTAACCATCCGGCTTGCGTCGGGCGGTTATATCGGCGGCGGACTATACCATTCGCAGAACATTGAAGGCTCATTGGCTTCAATTCCGGGAGTACGGATTGTTTACCCATCGTTTGCCGATGACGCTGCTGGACTGTTGAGAACTGCCATCAGATCAAGAGGAATGACCATGTTTATGGAACCAAAAGCTCTTTATAATGACCCCAAAGCCGCAACCGTTATTCCGGATGATTTTGAAGTGCCATTTGGAAAGGCCCGGATACGCCGTGAAGGAGAAGATTTGGTCATGATTACATATGGAAATACAACACATATGTGCCTTGAAGCTGCTGAACGACTTTCCAAAGAAGGCGCTTCTGTTGAAGTAATCGATCTTCGGTCGTTGATTCCGCTTGATAAGGAAACAATTCTGAATTCAGTAAAACGAATCGGTAAAGTAATGGTTGTTCATGAAGATAAAGTTCACTCTGGTTTTGGGGCTGAAATTACATCGATGATCATGGAAGAAGCTTTTGAATACCTTGACGGTCCGGTTAAACGGATTGGCTCAACATTTACGCCAGTTGGATTTCACCGTTCATTCGAACGAATGATTTTGCCTAATACTGAAAAAATTTACAACGCAGCCAAAGATGTTTTGGCCTATTAAAAACTTGAAAATCATGAGTAAAACAGGAATTTTTTACAGTTTTAATTCAACTAAAACGGCGAAAGCTGCTGAAAAAATCAAGGAAGCATTCGGTCCTGATTTCAATATTGTACCAGTAAATGCAGAAGAATTGACAGAAGAGTTATTTCTTTCGTTTACAAACCTGATACTTGGAGTACCTACATGGTTCGACGGTGAATTGCCAAATTATTGGGACGAGTTTGTTCCGGCGCTGGAAGGTTTAAATTTGAACGGTAAAACGATCGCGATCTTTGGATTAGGCAATCAGGTGGAATATCCCGAAAATTTTGGCGATGCAGTGGGTATAATGGCTGAATTGGTTCAGGAAATAGGGGCGAAGCTTGTTGGTTATACTTCTGCTGAAGGTTATGAGTATGAATCTTCAAAAGCCTTAGTTGACAGCAAGTTTGTGGGATTAATTCTTGATCAGGAAACTCAACCACGACAATCAAAAGAACGAATTGCGAATTGGGTGAATGATCTGAAATCACAATTTAGCTGGTAATATCATGAAAAAAAAGAAAGTAATTGCAATTGTGGCCCACGATAACCGCAAGAAAGATTTGATCGAATGGGTTTCGTGGAACTGGAAGGAATTTATTTCACACAGCCTGATATGCACCGGAACAACCGGAAGTCTGGTTCAGGCAAAACTGATCGAAAAATGCCAGGAAAATGATGTTATTCCGCCTGAAATTATCCGCTTAAAATCGGGACCGCTTGGAGGCGACCAACAATTGGGCGCCCTGATTTGTGAAGGCAAGGTTGATATGCTGATTTTCTTTTGGGATCCGATGCAACCTCAGCCGCATGATGTAGATGTTAAAGCATTGCTTCGCATTTCAACCATGTACAATATTCCGACTGCTACAAACCGCTCGACTGCCGACTTTTTGATCTCATCGAAGTTGTTTCATCAGGAATATGAGCCAATTTTGAAGGATTACAGTGGATATATCCTCAGAACCGTCGATTTTAATCAATAATTTTACTGTTTCTTAACAAAAAAGTAAACTTTTTGTATTGCCTTTGGTGATAAGACTTTCTAGCTTTGGATAAACAAACAATGAAGCCATGAAAGAAGACAGATTGAAAAAAATGATCAAAACAATGTATCTTCTTCGCAATGTATTATTACAGAAACAAGAAGATGACAGGGCATTTAAATTTAAACCGAAATCCAAAGTTCTGACTGAGGTGGATGAAATTATTGACCGAAGCCTGGAAGATTTTTATTCACTGCGTGTAAACTGAGTGAATTTTGTAAATTACGGATTCAAATCTGTATAATTTACTTTATTGAACGATGAAATACCTGCTCAACGAAGAGGTATTTGATCGTTCTTTCCGTTTTAAATCAGGATATTTCGTCTTTGCATTTTTGATTATTCGTTCTTTTGTTTTCCTTTGCCAGTCAGAATTATCCAAGGAAACAGGTATTCTTTCCTGAATACTTTGAATACAATTAATTTATGATAATGAGTCGAAATTTGAAAGTGCTATTTGTCCTGATTTTTATGATTTCTTTTCAAGCGGTAATTGCTCAAAAGAGATCCAAAAAGAAAGCGGTAAAAGAAGAAGTTGTACAGCCACTTAAGGAATATTTTTCAGTTGAAGAAGCTCTTACCGATAAAAAATTACATCATACCAGTTCGCAACAGGTAATTGACTGGCAATAATGGTTGATGATTTTCCATGCCTGTCTTCGATCATTTCCATCAGGTCTAACTGTTGTTGCTGCTCCAGATGGGTCAGTCCAAAATCGTCCAGGATAAGC
>JAUXUF010000280.1 GCA_030684645.1 Bacteroidota bacterium
ATTTCTTGCCAATTCTCCGTAAGCTCTGTGTCCTTCGTCAATTACAACAAGCGGACGCAAAACTTTTAGAGTATTACCCAACGAAGTTTTTATTTGCGTACCAATCCCGAAAAAATTCGGGACCATTTCGGTGGTAAAGCAATCTAAATTTGGAATAAGCTCTTTTAGTTTTTTATGTCCCTCAAAATCATCTTCTCTCGGAAAGAAATCAGTAAAGCCTCCCTGGTCTCTAAATACTTTTAACGTTTCTTTGTTTTGACGATTGGCAGAAGGTAACATTAGCATTAAAACAATTAAATGTTCATCTGTATCAAGGCGATTAAACATTTCGTTTTTTTCTTTAATAAGCGTTCTACCTCCGCTCGAAATATCTAAAATCTGTCGGTAAGGATGTTGACGATTTTTTAAAGCAGAAATGGTTTGCCTGTAAATTTGTGTTGACGGCACAATCCACAACACTAAACCCGTTTGTTTTTTCAGAAATGTTTTTTGAATGTTGTCAATAGCATGGCAAGCCAATAAGGTTTTACCGCCCCCAGTTGGCACTTTCAAATAAATGTCGGGTAATGGTTCTTCTAAACCATTTGTTTTGGAATGATAAATTGCTCTGCCTGTAGCTTGTTCGTATGCTCTTTTGGGGAAATTATAATCCTTAGCCATATCAGAATCAAATTCCAACGCCTTTTCGTATTTGGCATTGAATTCTGAAAGAGAAGTTAAATACTCTTTCAGCTCTTTTAAAACCTTTTCCTGATAGTGCTTTAGTCTCATTTAATCTTTTGTTATATTGGTTTATTCAAGGTCTAAAACCTTTGAATAAATTTCATAATTAAACCAATCTTTGAATATTTTAAATGTTCGTTTTTGTGGCCAATCATTTTCGTCTGTCTGCCAAAGGAATTGGTTCAATCATAAGTCTTTCAAAGGAGTTGTGGCAACAGTTAAATCGTACTCAAGTCCGCGGATTTTCTTTATTTCAAAATCGGCAATTATATTTTTAAACTCCGAAAACTCCTCTTGTTTTCGCTTCACCATTTCATCAAACAATTGCTCTATTTCAGGAATATCAGGCATTATCGAAGAAATATCTTTTTTCGCTAATTGATAAATCTCTTCACTTTTTTCGCGTAATGTTGCAGCATTCCAAGCGTGAGCACCAAAAGTATATTTTGTTCTTACAATGGTAATATCATCCGTTTCACTCACAATCGGGTGAACTAACTCCTTCAATAATTCAGAATATTTTATTTTGCCATTATTTAATCTTGTTTCTATTCCGCTGTTGACATTTCTTTGTTGTAGTACTTTACTTGCAGGACCAAATCCAGCAGCAATTAAAGCATCTTGTTCTCTTTTTCTTTTAGCTTCTTTAAGCCTTTTGGCTCTTTTAATGTTATCCGCTTTTCCCATACTATTATTTTTGAATGCGATAAATTTCATAAGGCAATTGGCAAAAATCTATGCGATATTCCAAACAAGTGTGGTCATCAACATATTTTGCAGGAGCAAAAACCAAACGCTGTTTTGTTTTAAATTTTGGTAGTCCTTTACAACCCTCTAATGTTAGGACATTTCGTTTGAGCCATTCTATATCAGGTTTGTAAATTAAATACACTTCGTGGTTTTTGCTTTCGCCAACGAATCCTGTTTTCACATTTACTGCCTTCTCATTGAATTCTTCGCCTGTGGCTGTGTAAAAAAGATAACGAGCAAACTCTGTAAACGATGGCAGGTTTTTACCTCTAAGCAAATTTTCCATTTCTATGGTTTCGCCTAACTCAAAGTAACTAAACGTTCCGCCAGTTCCTTTTTTTAGAATTTCACTTTTGGCAGATTTAACGCCTTTAATTACTCTGCGAACTCTTTCTGCCGTTATGGAATTTGCGTAATCCTCCTGCTCTACCAAAATAAAT
>JAUXUF010000008.1 GCA_030684645.1 Bacteroidota bacterium
AAATAGGTAGTTTTCTTAATGGCACTAAATAGTGTTTTTCATCGTTATTAATTTTATGGGGTATGTGATTATTATTTCAGTGCCGGTAACAAATATTCCCAGATCAGGTTAATCTCGGCTTGCATGTCATCGATATTGGCCGTAATAACAATTACGGCATCCTTATCAGGCAAAACAATTATGAACTGGCCATTTGCGCCATCAGCACGGTAGGCATTGTAGCGGCAGCGCCACAGTTGATAACAATACCCCTGAACCCAATCCGGTTCTTTTCCCTCTGTACCTTCAGGAGCCTGATAAATCTTAACGGATGTTGCCTCATCGAACCATGTTTCGGGCAGAATTTGTTTACCGTTCCACTTGCCTTTCTGCAAAAAGAACTGACCCATCTTCGCCATGTCTTCAGTCTTGATAAATAAGCCCCAGCCTCCGGTATTTATGCCTGTCGGACTGGTATTCCATTCAGCCCCGGTTACGCCCAACGGACGGAATAAGCGGGGATATAAATACTCGATCACCTTTTCGCCGGTGACTTTTTGAACGATAGCCGAAAGCATATAAGTGGCCACTGTGTTATACACGAATTTGGTTCCCGGTTTGTGCTCGATGGGCAATGCCAGAAACATATGCTCCCAACTTCCATCCTGAGTTCTTATTTTGCTGGTCGGATCGGTGTCGTGTCCAACCGACATGGTCAGCAAATCCCTAACCTTAAGTTCAGCCAGATGTGGTGAAACAGTTTCAGGTAAATCATCCGGGAAGAAAGATATAACCTTGTCGGTGACTTTCAAACGATTTTCGGCGACGGCAAAACCAATGGCAGTAGCCGTAAACGTTTTGCTTACCGAATTCATGATGTGGTTTTTGTTGGAGGCATTATCGCCAAACCAATTTTCAGCAACGACTTTGCCATGACGCACGACCATCAGACTGTGCAGGTCCTGTCCGTTTTCCTTAACAGCTTTCAAATAATTGCGGATACCCTCCGAAGAAACACCTTCAGCTTCGGGAGCGCTGCGGGGCAATGCTTTCGTGGCATCGTTGTAACTCATTAAATCAATGCCCTTTTCCTGAATCAGCGCTTTTACTTTAGCGCTTGTATAAAGGTCAGTTACCCCCTGTCGATCAACGGCCACGTTTTCGTAGCCGATGTGATGTACAGCCTGCATTTCGGCATTGTTAAAAGCGGGATGATCAATAAAAACATAAGTTTTCCCCGCTTCCAGGTTGTTCAGCATTTTTATAAAACTGGCTTCCTTTTCAGCAAAAGTCTCGTATGGGCCATCGTACCCAATCCCATAAATCCCATAATCGGCAATTGGATTGGTACTGACATCTGCCAGGTTGTATTCAGCCGCCAGTTTACGGGTCAAATCTGCTACTTTCTTATCAAAATTTGAAGCTCCCATGTGCCCGGAAAGGTGGCTCAAGTGAGGGATATTTTTCAAAGTCATTTCAATTTGAGCCCTGAATTCCTGTTCGATCTCTTCTAACTTCCAATTAATTTCAGTTATGGCAAGTCTCGGATATGCCGGGTTCGGTCCCATCATGGGCAAAAAATACCCATTACGGTCTGTCAGGCTTGGACAATGTGTGAGTGGGCGCCATTTAATATTGTCCCATTCACTGGTGATGGCCAGGTGCAATCCGACATCAATGCCCGGATTCTCCCGGAGTAGCCGGGCTGCTTCGGGAAACCAGGGCGCAACAACCATAACTTCGATGGAGGTTTCAATACCATTTTTATAGGTTTCCATACAAGCCTCATTACTGGTATGCGAAGAACCCATGTCGTCGCCCCTGACAATTAACCTGGGATTTGCTTTTTGCTGTGCCTGTACAGAAATGAAAAACAGGCAGTACAGAAACGTGTATATTAACTTATTCATAAATTCTAATTTTATATTGTAGTTAAGCTGTTTAAATACTTTAATTTATCTTTAAGATGTACAAAAACACTTCAGATGCGTGCCATGTATGAGGAGACGAGTTTTTTGCCAAAACGTATTTTTCATCCACCATTGCCATTCCATTATAATTGGCTTCACTAGCACCAATTTCCCAGGTTAAAGGATAATCTCTATTGCTGATTGGACTTGCCTTTTTCCCATGAAAATTATCGCATGCCCAGCCCAGGTAAGGATATTGATTTTTATCATCCGAGTCAATGGTTCCGGGTTTATAACTGTCATTATAATCCCACCAGAACAAAGCTGAATAATCATCTTCAATTATAGGAATGGTATAATCATCAGGTAAATTCAGGGATTTGAGGCCAAATTTTAACCATTTTGTCTGATAGGCAGGCACTTCGTGATCATCAGTAAGTCCCTTAATATATTTGTTACCATTACTATATATTTCAAACTTTTTAGATTCTTTCAGTATTTCCGTGACAAGTGGAAAATCTTTATTCGTAAAAAAAGAAAGAATAAACAGAGTCTCTCCTAAATTATCAGCTTCAGTCACACCTGCATTATTCCGGTCGTACGGATCATTTAAAGAAAGCGCCCAGTCTTTAATTAAATTAGTATTCCCTGTTGCATTCAGACACATTGCCATCATCGCTCCATCTCTTCGCCAGGGATTTTTATAAACGAAAAAATTGGGAACCGGTTTACCATTGATTATATTTATCAGGATTTCCTGATGAAGGACTTTAAGAATCTGGGGATATTTGTACTCTTTAAAATCCGGTAATTGCAAAAGGGTCTCTGTACCCGGCACTGCCATCCTGATTTTATTTTCTACTATCCAGACTGCATTCCTATCTTCAATAATTGATATAATGCTCCCGTCTGATAAGGTAATATATACTGAATAATCAGGTGGAACGATTATTTCTTTTGAAATATTCCATTTCTTCAGTATTTCACCTGAAATTGCATTTTTCAAAATGCCATTCTTATATACCAATTTAGCCCTGTTACCCATCCCAAATAAAAAAAACTTTACATCAGGCATTTCACGGGATCCACCAAATTCGAGTCTAAATTCATTCAGACTATTTCTGTATTTCCGGAGAGACTCTTCCGGGGTCTCAGTACCACCAATTGAATAAATGGGTATATGGGAAAAAAGAGAAAATAAAAAAACAAGTACAAAACTATTCAGAGATTTTAAACCTGGTTGTCGCATTTTACTAAATTTTAAAAATTAACTATTCTAATTTTACTATATCAAATTTGCTTCATTTTAGAGCCGAAATGGTGTTCAAATTCCATACATCCTGATCAGTTGGAATTTTACTTTGAGCTTTTCATTTGAATTACCTATCTGCGTTGGGTAAGGTTGCGACTTTGGTATTTCCACCCTTTTCAAGCAGCAGATCAATCGGTTGATTTGTTTTCCATGAACCGCCTGTGAAATCAGGTACATGAATGGAGGTTGAGTCGTTGGCAGCCGACCATTCGCTTAAAGGCGCGATTGAACTCCAAAGCGCGGCATCGTAAACATCCTGGTCGAAAGGCAATCCATTCCGAAGACAATCAATGGTGCGCCAATCCATTAAAAAATCCATTCCACCATGACCGCCAACTTCTTTGGCAATTTCACCAACCTTGCTGACTATTGCGGGCTGGTATTTTTCTTCCAATAATTTTACTTCCTGTTCAGACAACCAATCTTCACCACCGTTTGAAATCCGTCCGGGGAGAGGATATTTCAGCACAGTTCCTTTAGTTCCGCTGATTTTATGAATTCTTGAATAAACATTTGGTGAAGTCACGTCATGTTGCACCATAATAGTCCGGCCTAAACTGGTGCGTATTGAAGAAGTTGTCATATTTCCCCTGTATGGTTTATCTGTAAACTGTTTGTAAAATTCATCGGTTGATGCCTTCTGTTTAGCCGTCTCGTTCATCTGGAAATCCTTGCCCGTGACCGATACCAGGATATCCATCTTATCGCCCCTGTTAATATCCATGACCTGGCATATCGGGCCTAAACCGTGCGTTGGATAAAGATTACCATTTCTTCCTGCATTTTCCTTTAGCCGCCACATCTCCCAGTAACCGTTCTTCTCGAAATTAAAATCCAAAAGGTTATGGATATAAGCGCCTTCACAGTGTACGATTTCTCCAAAAAATCCTTGTCTGGCCATGTTTAGCGTAAGTAGCTCGAAAAAGTCGTAACAACAATTCTCCAACATCATACAATGCTTGCGGGTTTTTTCGGATGTTTCAACCAACTGCCAGCATTCTTCTATCGTTGTGGCAGCAGGTACTTCAATACATACATGTTTGCCATGTTCCATCGCGTAAACTGCCATCGGGGCATGCATATTCCATGGAGTGCTAATATATATCAGATCGATGTCATCCCTGTCACACATCTTCTTCCATGCTTCCATGTCGCCGGTGTAGGTTTCAGGATTAAACCCGGAATCTGCCAGACTTCTTCTGGCCTTGTCAACTTTTTCAGGAACTATGTCACACAACGCCTTTATTTCCACTCCTTCAAGAAGACTTACATTCATCAAATGACTCGGTCCCCTGTTTCCCAGGCCAATAAAGCCAACACGAACAGTTTCCAGTTTAGGGGCAGAAAAACCGCACATGTTGAATGCCTGGTTCCGCTGTTTAAACGCCTGCTCCCGGATATGACAGAGAATGGAAGTTGTTTTATCAGCAGGTGTACATGCAGGTAAAATGTTAGCGCCGACAAGACCTATGCCAGCTAAACCGCTAAGTTTAAAAAAATTCCTACGATTACTTTTCATTTGATTTTTGCTGTTAAGTGAGTTAATAAGAACAATAAATAATTAAAATTGAGTCGTTTCAAGCCATTTTTTGACTTTATCAACCATGGGCAACTCGTAGTAGAACAGCCAGTTGCTGTTGTTGCTTTTGGCAGCCAGATGGTCATGTTGATTCTGTTCAGCAATGTAACCTTCCGGATTACTCATAAATCGGGTTTGGGAATAAACCTTCTCCAATTCAGCACGCACAACACTGAAATGATCACAAACCTTTCGGATTTGTTCGATGGCCGTTTTCTGATCGTCCTTGTTGGTTGCGGTATCAAATGCATGTAAAGCCATAATCAGTTGCGACGGATAAATCTGAAGATTATTGGTTTGTTCGTAAATCCCGAGTGTATACCGGTTACGAAGCGCCTGTTTTTTTGCTGTCGCTATTCCCTTCGAAATACGGCTGTAACGGTTTATTTCCAGTTTGGCCTGGTCAATCTTGTCTTTCCAGGTGCTGCTCCATATTCCAGGTTTCGACTGATCCGGTAAATCAATCAGGGTATATTCTGCAACACCATAACCCTGATCTCTTCTTCCGGAGGAGACTAGTGCGCCATCAAAAAAGAATATGGCTTTTTCCAGTTCATCCAGAAATTTCATGCTGCTGTCCTGAGCGCTAAAGCCAAACTCCCGCTGTGAGTAGGCTGATTTAAATGATTCAATATCCCTTGAAGCAGGATTCCAGCCATATTCGCCCTGTGCAATCCATCCCCGCCAAACGGTTTCCAAATGTGGAGAACCATCATCCCAGGTGGTTGAAAGTATCCCTACGAGTTTGTTTTCAGCAACTAATCTGCTGAATCCTTGAATATTAGATGCTTTGGAATTTTCACTTGGCAAATATGGAGAACCTAAAGACGCAGCCGTTGCTCCCATCACCTTTAAACCTTTGCTGTGATACCAGTTTAAAAGCCGGATATGAGCAGGTTTGGTTGCATCCCCATAATTCCATCGCATATAGACGCACTCTTTAGGGAACAGGTTAATCGCTTCATCCAGTTTTGTTGTATTCCATTTTTTATCCAATTCTGCTCCGGAATCATCACCTAAAATGGTTTCCCAGAGTTCACCATATTTCAGGGGCATATCGTCCCAGAAAATGGGTATCCGATTGTGTTTCACAGCAAAATCACACACTTTCTTTAGCCAGATCATTTGCAATTCAAAGGCATTTTTACCGGTAGCTTTGCAACGTGCATCGATGCCAATTGACGTGATTTCATCGCCACCAACATGAAGGTAGCGACCATAAGGCATCGCTTCGAGTGCATCTTCATAAAGATCAAACTGAAGTTCGTAGGTTCTGAGATCAGCAGGGCAAAACTCCCAATCGCTGGCCGGATTTTCGCGTAATTCCCAATGGTGTTTCAGGATGAAACCGGCATGCCCCAGCCCTTGGATTAGGGGAGAAATCTCCACATTCCGTTCCTGTGCATAGCGGCAGATTGATGCCATTTCCTGTTTACTGATGGCATTGGGAGCGCCGATTTCAGGACGACGGGTATATCGTAATTTATCCTCGATCTCCCAAATCACAGCGTTGATTTTATACCTGGCTAATTTGTCAATAGCGTGGTAGTAGTATTCTGTACGGTCGAGATGGTGTTTGGTGTCGAAATGCACGGCGCGGTAGGTAATCGCAGGATAGTCGGTGATTTTCATGCATGGAATCCGCATATTAAAATCACGACTGTCTTCCATCAACTGTTCAAGCGTCTGACAGCCATAAAATAGACCTTTCTGAGTTCTGGCCTGGATTTGCACTCCGTTATCGTTCAGTTCCAGAATATATCCTTCATCAGATTCAGGTAAGCTTGCCGTATTGGATAATTGCAGACAGATACCTGTCCCTTTCTTTTCGTACTGGGGCAAGCTACCGGCTAAATTCCCCAATACCGGGATGACCGAACTTTCTTCAGCAACAACAAAAACTAATTCGCTGAAAAATAATCCTTTACCGCTCTTTATTTCCAGCTTTTGTGGTTGGGGGATCAGTTGAAAGCGATTCTCCTTTTCTTTCGAATATAACTGTCCAACGCTGCAAAGAAAGCAGACTAATATGAATATGATTTTCATAGTTTTAAGTTTATCTTTTTTTATTTCATGATGTTATTATGCCAGCCAGCGATCCAGATTTTCGGCCACGAAAGCATCGTCGTTTAATTCAGGGTACGCTTTGTAAATCCGGTCTATCTCTTCCTTTTGCCCGGGTGAGAGGGTTTCATTTTCTTTCAGTGTCCAAATACCTTCGAGCAATCCCTGATGGCGGAGTACTTCATGGATACCGGTGATGCATCCGGCAAAATTGTTAGCCACATCAAAAAAGGCCGCATTGCTATCGGTAATATGGGTTCCCATTGTTAATAAATGACGAAGGTCCCCTGTTGCCTCTTGGGCGTGAACCAAGTCCAGCAGTTCAACTGCTTTTTTTGTCCAGACAGCCCAATGCCCAAGCAATCCTCCGGCTATCCGTTTTTTTACAATCTTTGTCCCATCAGACAGGCTGTATTCGGTTAACAGATCGACCAAAATATTATCATCATTGCCCGTGTAGAGTACAATCTGATCGGCCCGGCCAGACTCAACAACTCCCCTGACCACATCCAGTGTTTGATAACGGTTGAATGGTGCCATTTTGATCGCAACTACATTTTCGATCCGGGCAAATTCGCGCCAGAAATCCACGTCCAACTTGCGCCCTCCCACTGCCGACTGAAGATAGAATCCAATAACCGGAATGATATTGGCGATTGCCCGGCAATGTTCCAGAAGAACCTGATTAGAAGCTTCGCACAATGCGGCAAGACTTAACAACACGGCATCATAGCCAAGGTCGGCGGCCAGTCTGGCTTCCTGAAGAGCCTGGCTGGTTTGCCCGATTACCCCTGAAATCAGAACGATTGGTTTCTTATTTTTTGCAACAAACCGGTCATGTTCTTCTTTTGCCAGTTCCAGTATTGGCCTGAACAATCCGATCTGTGGCAAACGAATTTCGAATTGGGTAGTATGAACAGCCACAGCTATGCCACCTGCCCCGGCATCCAGATAATAACGCATCAGTGCCCGTTGTCTTCGTTCATCAAGCTGTCTGTTTTTATTTAATGCCAATGGAAGTGCGGGTATTACTATCCCATTCTTTAGTACATTGACTTTTTCTTTTGTAAATTTTAGTTGGTCCATAATAATCCTATTTCCGGTTAATATTTTCCATCTCTGGTTTCAAAATGTGTTGGTTTTCCCAGTAATTTACGATCTTCTTCCATCCACCGGACAGTCCATTGGATTACTTTTTGAATGGGAACACGTGGTTTGCCAAATAAGCTGAAGGCCAATCCAGAATTACTGAGCAATGCTGTTTTCGCTTCTTCACCCACCAGTTTTGGTTCCACTCCAAAAAGTTTTCCGAACTCACTGGCAACATTCCTGACCGAAAGTGTTTCTTCTCCGGTAATGTTAATTACCCGGGCCGGACTGGAAGCATAGTCCAGCGAACGCAGCACCACATCGTTGGCATCGCCTTGCCAGATCACATTGAAATAGCCCATCGCCAAATCAACTGTTTCTTCATTCTTAACTTTGATGGCAATATCAACCAGAACGCCATAACGCATTTCAACCGAATAATTCAGGCGGATCAACGAAACAGGGGTTCTATATTTTATACTTCCGTATTCAAACATCCGCTCACGCCCCAGGCACGATTGGGCATATTCTCCAACGGGTTGTGGTTTGTCGGTTTCAAGCGAGCCTCCCGATTCAACTGAAACAAGCGGGTAAACACATCCGGTTGAATAAGCCACTATCCGGGAATCTTTAAAGTACTCGGCAATCAGTGCAGGCAGGTAGGTATTCATGGCCCAGGTCATCGAAAGGTTATCTTCTGACCCAAACTTCATTCCGGCCAGAAAAAATACATTTTTCACTTTCGGCAAACTTTCCAGAAAACTCCTGTCAAGCAAATCTCCTGAAATGGTTTCGATGCCAAAACTTTCAATCAGTCTCTTTTCTTCCTGATCCCGGAACCTGGAAACCCCGATGATCCGCTTCTTCACCCCAGCCTGGTCACAGGCACGTTTGGCCATGTTTGCCAGCGAAGGACCAATTTTTCCGGCAATTCCCAAAAAAAGGAGGTCACCTTCAAGGGTCTTAAATAAATCAACTACTTCAGGTGAAGGCCTTGACAGGAGTTCTTCCAGTTGTTGCTCATCATCAATTGTTTCAGGAAATTTTATCACCAGTTATTCCTCCATATTTTAAAATGATATTTTTATAAATTTCGACTGCTTCTTCGATTTTGTCAACATAACAAAACTCATCCGTCTGATGTGCCATTTCGGGCTGACCGGGCCCCAAAATAATAGTAGGAACACCATCGTACAGTTGTTGCAGCACAGCCCCGTCAGTCATATAGGGCAGCGACTTCCGGAGCACACCCTGGTCAGGATTGACATCGCAAACAGAATACACTAACTGAACAAACGGAGATAATTCGGAAGAACTGACTGGAGGCAGGTCAACAAGTTTTTCAATTGTTACTTCTTTGCCCAGTTCCTGAGAAAGCCGTTCCAGTATTTCCGCGTGGGTAACTTTTCCTGTTGATCGTATATCAATCGTAAACTCAGCATGATCGGGCACTGAATTCAGGTTTTTACCGCCGCTAACCAAGCCCACATTGATGGTCGGGAAACCATGCAATTCGTTGCGATCGGCCCGGAAGCGAAAATTCTCTATTTTGGTAATTGCCCTTGCAGCTTTATAAATTGCATTATCGCCCAACTCCGGCATCGAGGAATGGGCTGTTTTTCCTGAAACTGAAACTTTCAGGTACAACGCACCTTTGTGTCCGATGGCCGGAACATTTGAAGTAGGTTCGCCGACGATGATCGCACTTGCCTTGCCCAAGTTGTACCCGGTTTCAGCCAAATGTACTGCCCCGAGACATCCGGGTTCCTCTCCCGCTGTGAAAATTAACCGGATTCCCCCTAAAGGAACCGACTTCTGAAATGCCTGAACCGCTGCGCATATCATGGCTGCGACCCCGCCTTTCATATCACTTGAGCCCCGTCCGTAGATTTTACCTTCTTTTATTGTTCCTGAAAGCGGATCTTCGTTCCATTGTTTGGCCCCAATTGGAACCGTATCGAAATGACCGGTCATAACCAATGGATGCATCTCGCCGGAAAGACCTTTTTTAGCAATTACTGTTAGCCTGTTCTGTGCCAGCTGGTGATAATTAACTGTAAAACCATTCTGGGACAACAGTTTACCCACAAACCTTGCTATGCCTTCCTCATTTCCATCCGGATTAACGGTATTAAACGAAATGAGTTTTCTTGTCAGTGAGATTACATCTTCAAAAATCATAATGTTCATTTATATTTTAAACTTGTTCAGCCAGGCCGTTCAATCTTTTAACTTCGGATGCTTTAGGCAAAAATGAAACAATGATTGCACCTGCCAGGGCCACACAAATAAGTATGGTAAATCCAACAGCGTAACTTTTTGTCGCATCGTTATATAAAGCTCCTACCAGCATGGGGAAAAGTGATTCAGCTACACCGTCGGCTACCAGGATAATCCCCATGGTTCGCCCTAAAGCCCTGACACCAAATAGGTCGCCTGCCATTAACGGAATGATCATGTAATCGCCGCCCAAGCCAATTCCAAAAATCACAGCAAAAAGATAAATCCGTCCCGGAAATTCAGGCATCATTAATAAAGGTATTGCTGAAGCCACCAGTGTATAAATCAGTATCATTACGTATTTGCGGTTGATCAGATCAGCCAGCCAACCCATCAAAACCCTCCCTACAAGACTTGACAATAACACGAATGATAAAACATGGGCAGCTTCTGACTGGGTAAAATCCATATCACGCAAATAAAGTTTCAAATGCTGGCCTATCCCGCCAACTGCCCCGATGGAACACATACTGCCTACTGCCAGAAGATAAAAATTAGGATTCTTAAGCATACTCTTTATCGGTATCATTTTTTCAGTCCTCTCTTTTCTAACTGCTTTGGAAGAAGGATCCTTTATAAAATAAACCATGGGCAAGGAAATCAGAATAATTAGAACGCCCAGGGCAGCTAACGCCAGATGCCATCCAAATTCTTTTTCCAATCCGGCAGCAAGTAATGGCACAATTGCTCCTCCTGTCCCGATTCCTAAATAGGCAATTCCCATCGCTTTTCCCCTGTTTTTGTCAAACCATCTGGAGATCAGCACCTGGCATGGTATTGGGCCACCAAAAACATACCCAAGGGCATTAAAGACATAGAATAAATAAAACATGCTCAATGAGCTGGAAAAACTTAACCCGACCAGGGCAGTTCCCATCATTAATGATCCTGAAATCATCAACCGCCGTGGCCCGTATCGGTCGATCATCCAACCGGCAAAAAATCCAAACAAAGGACCAACAAGTAGTTTTCCAACAGCATTTCCCGACGTAACAACTGCCCTGGACCATCCATATTCTTTGGTCATAAAGTCATAGAAGAAAGACAAACCATAATAGGCAAAACCCGATAACGCCAGCAGCGATAAAAAGGCCGTTACCACAATATAAGTTTGTGAACTCCGGGGAGAAGTATCAAGTTTTGTCAATGCCGCATTATTTTCACTCATAGTCAATTGTATGAATTTTGAATACCTATGTCATGTGAACGGGCTGAAGTTGCCGGTTTAATAAAAATCAATCATCGATTGCCTGACCAACTAATATATGAAACTTCCCTTCGGTATCGTCGATGAATGTATCCTGCGTTTGTTTCAATAAAATACCAATTATTTTTTCCTTGGGATCCGCAAAATAACTGGTATTGAAGTAACCGCCCCAACCGAACGTACCAGCGCTACCTTGCCCGCCTTTATCCTGTCCTGACTGGGTAACGACGGAAAATGCCAAACTGTAAAAAAGGTCATTCTCATTTCCCCATAAATTACCAACCTGAAAGGCCAATATGGATTGTATGGTTGTCCGGCTAAGAAAACGTATGCCATTTAATTCGCCGCCATTGAGGTACATTTGTAAAAATACCGCGTAATCTTTGGCTGTGCTTGAAAGACCGGCACCGCCTGCTAAATACCGTTTTGCGCCTTTGATCGGGTAGTCAGGGTCGTAGAAAGTTATTGGATAACGTATCCATTTACCTTTATCCGATTTTTGTACCGGGACCAAACGATGTGCTTTATCTTCAGGCAGGTAAAACCAGGTATCATTCATCCCCAGAGGTTCAAAAAGACACGTTCTTAAAAAGACATCAAAGGGCATTCCAGACATAATTTCGACAAAATAGCCCAACACATCAAGTCCTTCGCTATAGGTGAATTTTTCCCCTGGATGATGAAGCAATGGTTGAACAGCCAATTTCTTGACATTTTCTTCGATACTCCTGTTTTCGGAAGAGAATGCATCAATTATCCCAGCCTTTTGATAAATCATACTGCATCGCACATCGTCACCGATCACACCATAACCTAAGCCAGAGGAATGGTCAAGCAGTTGACGGATCGTTATCTCACTTTTTGCCGCTACTGTTGTGTAACTTGTATCCCTGCTATTAAAATTGCTTACGACCTTTGGATTTTTGAATTCCGGAATATATTTTGAAATTGGGTCATCCAGGTTGAATTTGCCCTCCTCCCAAAGCATCATCACTGCGGTTGCGGTAATGGCTTTGCTTTGTGAGGCAATGCGGAAAATATCATCACGTTTTAAGGCCCTGCCTGTTTGGTTGTCGGCCATTCCGAATGCTTTATAATAAACGATATTCCCATTACGGACTACCAGGGCAACTGCACCTGGTATTTTGTCTTCTGCGATAGCTTTGACACATAAACTGTCAATACGGGCGAGTCGTTCGGTTGACATCCCTACGCTTTCCGGCGTCCCCTCAGTCAGCACCAGCGATTTTTGAACTGATTTAGTTTGTGCATTTAGTTCGGTTATTCCAATAACCAGCGACAGAATCAATATAATCAGATGTTTCATGATGATTATAATATAATGTTTCTTTTAAAATATTAAATAAGCATTGAAGAATGGCTACATTGTTCAATGCTTATTTCTATTAATTACTCCCTGGTGTTGAATATCCCGGATTCTGTGTTAAAAGAGGATTGATCCTCAGATCGATCTGCGGGATAGGATACAGGTAATCGTTTTCGCTGAAATTTTGTTGGTATTCAGGTGCGGTTTTTTGCTTCAATATCCTTTTCCGTACCAGATCGTACCAACGGTCATATTCAAAACAAAGTTCCCAGTTTCGTTGCTGAATGACAGCATCATCAAAAGCCTGTTTTGACAAGGCAGTAGTCAAACGGGGATCGGCCGGATTTTGAATATAACCGTTTGCCCGGTCAATAATTTGGTTTACGGCATCGCAGGCTGCCTGGTTAGGGCCGTTGTTGACCATGTTCTCCGCTTCGGCAAAGATCAACAATGCTTCGGCATACCTTATCAGGGAATAATTCTGGATGTTTAAGTAATTCTCCAGGTCTTCCCGTGATCCATATACGAATTTTCTAATTCCAGGGCCTCCCCACCAGAATGATGTGTAAGGTTTTCCATCCCAATCTTCCAATATGAGATAAGCAGCCTTTCGGGGTTGCTCTGGAAATGATACTCCCCAGGCTACTTCAGGTTTAATGTCGCCCCAACCATCGGCCATGGATGCCGGCAAATAGATCTGAGGTTCTGTAGAATAGTCGTCTGGAGTGGCATTGAAACTCCAGAGCATCTCCGGGCCATAACTGTTTGCCAGTTCAAACACCTGGTCAATATCATGCACCAGGTAATGAGTCCCTGCGACCATCACTTGTTTGGCCATATCCCTTGCCTTAGTATAATTAGAGATTTCATTCAACGGTGCTGTGGCCATGGTAATATAGACCTTTGTCAGAAGTACTTTGGCAGCATCCATTGAAGGGCGACCGCGTCTTTCAGCAGGCCATGAAACAGGAAGGTTTTGCGATGCAAACAGCAGGTCACTTTCGATCAGGGCATAAACATCCTTAATAGGTGTTCGCGTTATCTCATCAGTAACCAGATTGGTTGTTTCCGCGATCAAGGGCACAGCGCCATACAATCTTACCAGAACGAAATAATTGTATGCCCTGATAAATTTTGCCTGTGCCAATAACTGGTCTTTCTCTAACTGGGTGGCTGCAGTTCCAAGTACATCTTTACTTAGAGCTAAAATAGCTGGATTAATATCCGCGATTGACTTATAATGCCAGTTCCATAAATTATTGCCATAAGAATCACTCATAACGAGTGTACCCCCATAATATTGATCATCATTCTCAAAATCCATTGGATCCCAGGAATAACCACCCCAATATAGGTAAAGTCTATTCATTGCACTGGCAAAGGCAGCTTCTATCTGTGAGGCACTTTGGTAAAAGTTAGACGGACTTACAAAATCCATCGGTTTCTCATCGAGTTTCACGCATCTGGTAGTTATCAGGAACAACATTCCAGACAACAAGACCATGTAAAATATATTAAATGTTCTTTTTTTCATGATATCATCAATTTAAATATTATTATCAAAAGGTAAAGTTAATCCCGAATGAATACATCTTTGAAGGAGGGTAAAGGCCATCATCGACTCCAATACCTGCATCACTTCCCTGGTACATCGCAACTTCGGGGTCATACCCGGAATATTTGGTAATTGTTATCAGGTTAGTTCCGCTAACGTAAACTTTTGCCATCTGGAATCCAATTGTTTTAAGCAGCCTCTGTTCAAATGAATAAGCCAGGGTAATTGTTTTCAACCGGATAAATGATGCGTCTTCTACAAAACGTGAGTTGTCACCATAGTTCGCGCCAAAGTTATATGTATTGACCAGTTTCTGGTCCTCTCTGTATTTGCCATCATACATGGCAGGTTGAACCGTATTCTGATTATCCGGCGTCCAGTAATCCATTAATATCGGATCGTTTCCCTGCATGGGAGTTTCCCGGTGAATCCTTTCGGCATTGAGCAGTTCATTGCCCTGTGAACCAATGATGAGGGCCGACAGTTCAAATCCCTTATAAGAAAACTGATTGGTCCATCCATAAGTGAACTTAGGGAATGCGTTCAAAATGGTCACTTTATCGTATTTGTCAACTATTCCATCAGAGCCCTGAATTATATTTCCTTCTGCATCGACTCCGGCAATATCGGCATAGTGCGGATCTCCGGGAAGCTGTCCATAACTGCGCGCTTCAGCATCCTGATCGGAGCGCCAGAGGCCCAGAAATTTCCAGCCATTCATCTGCCCAAAGGGTTGACCCACTTCGAGAAACATAAAATCATCATATAATCCGATTGAGCCTTGACTCACATGGACATTGAGGCGTTTATCCGGTCCGAGATCAAGTACCTTGTTCCTGTTTATGGTAATGTTAAATGAAGTATTCCACTTGAATTTTCCTGTCAGCGGATCTCCGCCGATCATGATCTCAATACCTTTGTTTTCAATAGATCCGACATTGTCCAGCACGCTTGATACCCCAACATAACCAGGCAATGACCTGGCCATCAACAGGTCTTTGGTGACTTTTTTGTACACGTCAATAGTTGAGGTCAATCTTCCCTTAAACAAGGATATATCCACACCGAGGTCTGTCTGAGTTGTAGTTTCCCATTTCAACGATGTATTGGCAATCCCCGAAACTCCAAATCCTATGTTGGTACTGTTTTGGCCATCCCAGGGATAATTGTACTGCCAGGCAGGGGATGAACCAAGTTTGGCAAAGGATTGGTAAGGATTGATACCCTGGTTACCGGTAAGCCCGTAACTTCCCCTTAACTTTAAGTCGCTAACCAAAGTAGAATTTTTCAGAAAGTCTTCCTGAGATATTTTCCATGCCAGGGATCCTGATGGGAAATAGCCCCATTTGTTATCTGCCCCGAAAACAGAAGAACCATCGGCCCTGTAACTGAATGTTGCCAGGTATTTGTCATTCAGGCCATAATTGATACGGCCCATGTACGACAGCAACGATCTTTCGTTGTGATTCGAACTGATGGTAACCGACTTGGCTCCACTCATATTGTCAAAATTCAGTTGATCAACAAGAAAATTTGTCCCGTTCATACTGCTGCCTTTGCCCTCTTCATTGATCTGCTCCAACACGCCGGTAAACGTCAGATGATGTAACCCAAAGGTATTGTCGTAAGTAAGGATATTGGTATTCTGATACCTTTCGAAAACTGACTCTAGTATACGTCCCGAGCCGTTGACAGGCTTTCCATATATGGTTTTGGTATTAAAGTATTCACGATAATAGTCATTTGTAAACTGCGCTCCACCTATCACCTTTAAACTCAATCCTTCAATGATCTTAAAATTCAGGAAAAGGTTGGCGTTGCTGCTATAAGTTGGATTATCAGTGATCGGTTCCATTGCCCACGCAACAGGGTTGCCACTGCCTGCTCCACCGTATCCTGGGGGATGTACCGAGTAATTGCCATTTTCATCGTACACCGGCACGGTTGGAGCCCAAGTTTGGGAAGTGATTCCTAACTGGCCAAGATAGCCAGATTTGCTATATTTGAATGAACTTCCGTTGCCAGATTCCCTGCTGTATCCGTAATTCAGGCCAAAATCCATCCAGTTGGTGACATCAGCAGTAAGGTTGGCCCGCAATGAAATCCTGTTATAGGTAGTATTTGTTACTATCCCCTTCTGATCCACATAGCCTAATGAAACCATATATTTAAGCTTATCGGTCGCACCACTGACGGCAAGATTGGCGTTCTGAAGGACTCCAGTCTGGTAAACCTCATCTTGCCAGTCTGTTCCACCGTTTTTCTCCCAATTGGCAATTTCTGCATCAGTAAATAAAGGAGTAGGGACATTTCCAGCACCTGTTTGAAGCATCCGCCATTTATTAGCTGTTTTGGCGAAATCTGCTGCATTCATTGCTGGTAACTTATTGCTAATTTGCGAGAAGCCGGTATTGTATCCTGCCTCGATGACAGGTTTGCCCTTTACCCCTAATTTGGTAGTGATCAGGATTACACCATTGGAACCGCGCGAACCATAAATAGCTGTTGCTGAGGCATCCTTCAGTATCTCCAAAGAAGCTATATCATTGGGGTTCACAGAGTTTATGTTACCACCCTGAAGTCCGTCAATGATTATTAAAGGTTCACTCCCCCCGGAAATAGAATTAAGTCCCCGGATACGGATAATTGTATTACCTCCCGGTGAACCATCTGTGTTCATAATAAACACACCGGCAGTACGGCCTTGCAATGCCTGGTCAACACGTTGTGTTGGCATGTGCAAGAGTTCCGCTGGTTTTATGGAACTTACGGATCCGGTTAAATCGCTTTTCTTTATAGTTCCGTAACCGACCACAACGACATCTTCCAGCCCAATTGTAGACTCAACCATTGTTACATTTATTTGGGTTAATGTCCCAATCCTGATTTCCTGGGTCTCCATTCCAATAAAAGAGAAAACCAAAGTTGCATTATCCGGAACATTGGAAATTGAATATTTCCCATTTGCATCGGTGACAGATCCTGTGGCTGTACCTTTTACAGATACTGAAACACCGGGCAAAGCAACTCCTGAGCTATCGGTCACTTTTCCGGAAATGTTTTTTTGTTGTTCCGTCAGGTTCAACCGCTTTTCCTGTGCTTGCGATACATCGGCAAATGATTGTACCACAAACCCAAGGATAAATACTGCCAGAAGTTTCGTTATCAGGAAGATTTTCCTTCGTTGAGAAGACTTAACCCTCCAAATGATCCAATTGTTTTTTTTCATACTTTTGATTTGTTTGTGATTAAAATAAGATGACTTTTAACGCGAACTTTACTGATGGGGAATGTTGGGCATTCCCCATTTTTTATTCCATAGACATTATTTTCAATTGTGTGAATTCATCCAATGATATAAAATATCCTTAGCAACCTTATCCTATCGCCCATCCCATCCAGCGATCCTTGCAAGGATCCACCACATCGCAAAGGCTTTTCTGTTTGCGGTAATATGCTGGGTATTATGTGCCCCGGTTTCTACCTCACCACCGGGTGAAAGTTTGTTCTCATACCAGTCAATTCCTTTTTGGTGTGAATCCTGCCAGTCAGAATAGAACTTTCCTTTGTAAGCAACCGAATTTCCGTCATCACCGGCATCCTCCCAATAGTTCCCCTTCATATCATGAGTATCAATGCTATAATAATCAAGGCAATACTGTTTGTTTTGGATGCAATAGTCCAGAATCAGTTTAGCCTGATCTTTCGGGTTGCCTTCGCCCACATTTTCGTTTTCATTGGCATGACCTGTCATAAAAATAAAAGTAACCGGGTTTTGTCTTTGTCCTTCACCTTTGCCAATTTTGGTTCCGCCCTGGCCATATTCTGCCCTTAATGAATCCATTCCGGGAAGGTAGTTTTTTGCAACTTCATGCCCGCCGATATTGCACCACGACCACATTACAACATTGATCTCAGCATTCTCAGGGTCGTTGAGATATTTTCTGGTTGCATGAATAAATGCAGTTTCATCATGGCTGAGGTCAGATGCATCTGTGCTTTTATCTGCGTAATTCTCCAGGGCTAAATCCCGAAAGTCCAGTTTACCCTGTTCTGTCGAATTATTTGTAACACCAAATAAAACATCATCTCCTTTTTTAAAATCGGGCAATCCAAATAATCCTCTAGCTACATGAGTCCCGTGAGAAGTGTGCTGGTATGCAATATGCAACGTGGTTCTTGCTTTGTTGATGTACTCTTTTGGTATGGTACGCAACACGCTGTCCTTTGCCACAGTGTAGTTGGCAATAACAGAGCTCTCTGTTAAGCTGCCTGCTTTCTTATTTTGTGCTTTACTTCCTGGTACAAAGGATGTATAGATAAGAAGTATGATCAATCCACTGATTACTTTTTTCATAATAATTAATTTTATTGAATTATTGTTTAAATTTGAACTCTTTCTTTATTTTTAAATAATGTTTTCAGGTATCTGTCAATTCCTGTAATATGACTTGAAGGAAATAGGAACAAAACAAAAAGGGCAGCAATTTCTATTAAATTCTTATTGACGATCCAGTAACTTCCTTCAACATGCGCATTGAACCCTAATGTGGCAAAAGGAGGATAAGCCAGATAATAGAATGAGATAAGTACCATTGCGAAAATCTTGATAGGTTTAGAAAGCAGACCAATAAACAGGCATAAGCCAATGAGCACCAATCCCCATTCATTCATGATATCGACAATGTAAAGTATGGATTTGGACTGTGCCATACCTTTAAACAGAGGGGCAAGCGGCCCGACTGACCCAAGTAAATACTCTTTTGCTGTCCAACCGGGAGTATAGAGTTTTACTAATCCTTCGTATAAAAGATGCCATCCTATCAAAACCCGCAAAAGAGTTAATGCGAAGATTTGCCAGTTTGTGTAGTCTGCCGTTGCTTTACTATTTTTTTCCATCCGTATAAATTTAAATTTCCTAAATGGATTTATCAGCTTGA
>JAUXUF010000304.1 GCA_030684645.1 Bacteroidota bacterium
TTATAGAAAAGCATTCCTGATGAATTTTTCGACTCCGAAGGTGGTCGCATGTAACAAAGCGGCACATGCGACCACCTTCGGGGTCGGGATTTCGGACTAAAATGATGTTCTATAAACATTTGACCCGTTCCGGGTCATTGCAATGCAATTAAAAATAAGAGCTGGCAAATAGATGTGGGTACACGGTAGCTGCTACAGGCAGGCTTGAAGAAAGGAATAAACCACCTCCAGCCTCCTTCTTGAAGAAAGGAGGGGAAACATTATAGAATTTTCACTCTGAGGGATAAGTATAGCCTTTTATGTTCCCGGGGATCAATCTGGTGAGGTATCGCGGAGGGATCGAATTCATTCCTTTTAATTCATCGCCTGCTTTTCCGTGGATAAAGGCGGCCAGAACGGCAGCTTCTTGCGGAGTATAAGCCTGCGCTAAAAATGCAGCGATCATTCCTGTCAAAACATCCCCCATGCCGCCAACTGCCATTGCCGGATTTCCCGTCGGATTGATCAGGATATCGCCTTCAGGCAGTATAATAAAGGTGTACTGATTTTTTAACAGGATGATAATTTTAAATTCTTTCGCTTTTTTTACTGCTGTTGTCAGGCGGTCCCACCAGGAGCCGGATTTACCAAAAAGGCGGTCAAATTCTTTTTTATGCGGACAAATAATACACTGTTCAGGCAACGTATGAAGTAAATCAGGGTTTGCTGCCAGTATATTGAGCGCATCTGCATCAAGTACCATGGGAGTTTCTCGGCTCTTAAGAACCAGTTTAAGTAATTCTTCTGAATCATGACCAGTTCCCAAACCCGGACCTATGGCGATAGAACTGTACTTGCTTAATGAGTCATCAGATCTTAACCCGGTCCTTGGGATAAACATGACCTCCGGGGCATAACTATTCAGGGCAGTAAGGCCCTCTTCAGGAACTGAGGCGGTGGTTAGTCCGGCGCCTGAATGCAGGCAGGCATCTGCGCAGAGCAGTGCGGCACCCATAGTTTCGGTATTGCCGGCTATGATCAGGGCATGGCCGTAAGAACCTTTATGGCTGAATGCTTTCCGCGCCTTGATGATGCCATGGATATCAGCTTCCTCAATGAGCTTCCAGGGTCCCGGCTGCGATTGTATAAAACCTTCATCCAGTCCGATCCCGACAACTTTGAATCGTTCTGTGGCATTGGCCGATTCGGGCAGGAAGAAATTAATCTTCGGGCGCTGAAAACTGATCGTAAGATATGCTTTCAGAATAACTGCTTTTGGGTCAATAGGGCCATCGGATGGAAAACCGCTGGGTACATCAACGGCTATTACTTTTCTGTTGAACTGGTTGAGATGTTCAACAAGAACTTTCAGATCACCTTCCAGAGGCTTATTTAATCCCGAGCCGATCAAGGCATCAACAATGACAAGGGCATTTTCTCCGGGGAATTTATTGCCTGGTGATAATTCGGTAAGT
>JAUXUF010000314.1 GCA_030684645.1 Bacteroidota bacterium
CGGCCAATGCCATGAATTTCCCATTTCCCTTTGGCATGGGCTATTACACTGCCTGCCACAAATCCGTTAACTCCGGTGATAAGTAGTTTCATTTTTATTCTTTTATTCAATTTCCTTTCCCTGAAATTTTTCTTTCAAAAGCTGTTCAATTTTTCCTCTGAGTTTTTCTCCGGCTTCAATCGAACAGCTTGAAATATAACTACGGACGACCCCTTTTTCGTTGGTGGCTGTCCGGACATAAGCCGCATACCAATCGTCACTCAGGCTAATCTTTCCATTCTGATGATCGACTCCTTTGTAAACTACCGTTCCCTCGAGGTCGTCTCCGTTTTCAGAATGGGTGGTCAATTTTGCATGATCACTTTCAAATAAAGAAATCAAGGCATTCATCGCATGATCACGGATGGTATCATCCGCAAACTCAAAATTAAATTCTCCACTGGTGTATATTTCATCCTGAAGTGTTCTGATTTCACTGATAATGGCTTTGTTTTCGTGAACTGACTTCAGGAAAAGCAGAATGGTATAAAGCGAATTTTCGCCCGACACATCCATATCTCCCAGAGGCAGCCGATGATAAAAATGACCCGATTCCTCTGCTCCGGCAACGGCTCCTGTCTGTTTCATAAATGCTTTGATTTGTGAATGACCATTGCGAAATAAAACAGGTTCTGCATCCAGTTCTGCCCATTTCAGAAGCGCCATCGGATTTACTTTGGGATCATAAAGAACTCTTCGGATGGAAGTGCTTCTATCTTCTGAAAGTATTGATTTTAATATGGGAATCGTCACAAAACCAGCGCTGAAAATTCCTTTCTGATCTCCAAAGACAATACGGTCGCCATCGCCGTCGATACCGATGATCAGATCTGCATTTTGTTGCCTGGCCAATTCAATGGCAGGATTCATCTTGTTTTGACTGGTCGGATTGGGCGATCCGGTTGGAAATTCGCCGTTGGGGACCAACCGTAAGGGAAAAACTTCCACTCCGGCTTTTACTAATGCACGATATAATTCAGGACCAGCCGAACCATTGAAGGTATCCAGGATAACTGAAAGACCTTGAAGTCCTCCAGTTTTCACTCCTGCCAGTTGAAATGTGTATTCGATGTATTCATCGACAGGGTTTTTCAAAATAGTCAATGACCCTCCATCCAATTTCTCCAACACGAAATCTTTTTGATGATAGAGTTCTTTTACCTTTTTTAATCCGCCCAGCGGACCACAATCATAGCCGATTGCTTCAACAGTGGGAACAGTAAATTTTATTCCTATATATTGTTTGGGATTGTGTGATGCTGTGACTGTCAAACCCATTGTTTGAGGGAATGTGACAGAGATTTGCATCGTGGCAAAGTAGCTGAGCGGCGTGCTGATGGGATCAAAACAGGAAAAGACCCGGAACCCGGCTTCTGTTGCGACTTTGATACCAATCTCCATCACGCGGGCGCAACCCAGGCGGGCATCTCTGGTCAGGACCAATGTGTCTGCTCCGATCATTCTTGCGTATCCCAAAGATGCCTCAAAGAGCCGCTGTACCTCCTGATCGTTAAATTCACTGACCTCCCATCGGGCATCATATACTTTTATCGGATCTTTTATTTTGGCCATATCATTTTTCTATGTAATACTTCGACTAATAATTTTTGATCTATTGCGCCGAATGAATGGATTGCTTCGATTTATATTTGTGCGTCGGCGCAGATCAATTTTCACCATTTTATCCCGGATTAAAATCCGGGGCTACAATATATTCCGTCCCGATGGGACTTTTAAAATTCATTCCAGATTTTCCAGGTCTGAAAGCCGAGGCTATTTAGATATGAATTCTAATTAGTTTGTTCTGATGCATTGTGCCTTTCTTTTTAACAGCGGTATCCGGGTAAAAAAGAAGGCGTAAATCGTGACCATCACTATACAAATCATTGGAATAATATAGGAAATCTGAACGCCAAGATTATCAGCAATCATTCCCTGGATAGGAGGAAATACTGAGCCACCGATAAGCGCGAAATTCAGCAAAGCTGAACCTTTTCCGGTAAACGAACCAATCTGGTCAATGGCAAGACTGAAGATGGTCGGGAACATGATGGAGAGAAAAAGACCTAATCCTGCCAGCAAGTATTCGTTAAAGCCACTGTTCACGGTAATGATCAGGGCAAAAAACAGTAGCATTCCCAATCCGAAAAAGCCCAATAGCTTGTGTGCTTTGACATATTTCAGCATGATGACACCTATGATACCCATGGCCGCAGTGAAAATATAGTAAAGCGTGAGGTAACTTGCGGCCCGTTGATCGGTAAAACCCAAAACTGATTTGAGGTAAGGAATGAAAAATCCGCAGGTCGAAGCCTCTGCTCCCATGTAGAAAAACATGGCAAATAGTCCAAAAAAGAGATGTTTGTATGAATATCCTTCGCTGATAATTCCTTTCAAAGTAAACCGTTCATCGTCTTCAGGTTTCATGGCAGGAAGATCCGAAACGCCCATTAACAGGGCTATCATCAAAAGAATTCCGGCCAAAAGCAGGTATGGAAAGTGAAATCGTATTTCACCAAACTGATTGTATATTAACGTTGTTGCGACAGCAGGAGTTACTGCATATCCAATCCTGGAGAAAACCTGAACAAAATTAATCCGCTGATGGGCGCCTTCAGGATTGCCCAACATGGAGGCAAAAGGATTGGCAGCCACATTGATGATGGTTAATCCGGTTGAAATAATAAAAATAGCCATCAAAACCAGTGGATAAGAGTCAAATAATTTGGCCGGCCAAAAGAAGGCTGAACCTAAAGAACAGGTTACAACAGCCACCAACAGACTGATTTTGTAGCCAAACCGGTGGATCATCCAGGCAATTGGGATCGGGAAAATGATGTAGGTCAGGTAAAAGGTAAACTGAATCATGGTTGCCTGCGTGTAATTCAGCTTGAAATGGGTGATCAGCGAAGGCAACAGGATGTCGTTCATGCAGAAGAGCGCTCCCACCATGAAAAACATCAGCGACAACAACATCAACGGTTTGTATTGGTGTTTCATTTGAAAATAGTTAGGTACTTGATGGGTTTATACAATCACTATCAACAAAAAAAGAAAAACTGAACTGGATAAACTTCGGTTATTTTATTCATTTTACAGCATATTCTAACCATTGACATTCCAGAAGCAATATTATTAGCTTTTTTTCAGCTTCTAATGGTTTGTTGTAATTATCATGTCCGTTCACTTAAGCGAAAACGGCAAAGAATATAAGCGCATTGAATGAGAATTTAACCTGCGGAACGAAGTTTCTATTATGCGGAATAAAGAAACAAAGTAGCGAAGCCAAAAAACGAACTATCGGAAGAAAGTTTCCAAAAAGCGAGACTAAAAAACATAAACGCGAAATCAACTTTCGATTTAGCGAACCCAAAAAACTTAAATGACCTTTGTCGTTTCCCATTCGCGGAACTATATCTCTTTTTCTCGAATCCAAATTTCCTAAATGGTGGTGAGTTTTTCTCTTCGGAGTACCGGAAAAAACAAACCGCAGCAGGGAAAATCCCAACTACGGCTGTTTCAATCTGACGAATCAAATAAATGCACGAATATGTTGTTTCTGATTTCCGTTTACACTTTCTCCGATTTAAATGCCAAACCTGAAATCTGTTTATACTGTGCGCTGGTGGCTCCAAAGAGTGATTTGACATATATTTTTACCGATGCAGCGATATCAACTAAACCAGAATCGGTTTTATGTAAAATTTCGTTGCGCGATAAACGGGCATTGCTCAATCTGGTCTCGGCTTCAATTGCAGCGGCGTTTGTCGATTTTAATGTATTGTAGTAATTGGTCAGCGTTGTTATTTTCAATTCTTCTTCGTTTGGGGCATATTGAGGGATACTTGACAAGAGCTGTATCAGTTTATCGAAACTGTCCAGGCGGTTATCGAAACTCATTTGCGACGAAGAAACTTCCTTTATGCTGGTACCTTCAGCCAAAAGGGCAGCCTTTTCTTCGTCTGTTTTCTTTGGTGTTGCCCGTTTACCCTGAATTTTACGAACCAGTGATTGTGCTGCATCGACAATCTGATCGGTGACATCGCTGGCGCGGAGGGCGTTGAGAATACGTGTAGCCAGTTTGCTCATAGGCTCAAAGGCAACTACACGTGCAGCAATGGCAATATCCGATTGCCCCAATGCGCCGTTGAGCAAATTCATCACATTGGTTGCATTCCCCGCCTGTGCTGCAAGTGCGCCTGGGGTAATAGCCTGTTTCGACGGGTTGTAAACCGCACCAAAGCTGTTAACCACCGTAATTAAAGTACTAAAATTTGCCACATTCTTCGCGTGGCCTGTTTCTGATTGATTTGCCATTACTGAAAAATTTAAAGGTGAAAAATAAAAATGTTAAACTCTTGCTATTAAAGTTCGGACATTGCAATTGATAAATTGACATGGAAAAAGGGAAAGTTATTGACAAAATAATTAACAGTGAAAATTTAGAAAGATTGGATGATTCTTCACGGGGTAAGTCCAGGCCACACCTAGAATAAATCACATTATTGATGACCTCGGGGAGGTCAAATGTTTATAGGGAAAGAGGCTGCGAGGCTTAATTCGACTCCTTCGGAGTCGCACAACGGAATAACTACATTGATTTCTATAAACATGTGAACCCTTTGGGTTCAAAAAAGCTACCCGCTAAAAGCGTTCTTATAACGATTCACCTGAGGGAATCAACTCTATGTTTGACTATATAATTACCAACTGAGATTGCCGGGTTGGCTTAAAGTATTACATTTATGATCAAATCATAAACCATGAAGAAATCTGACCCATTTAAGATTCTAATGCCCAACGAACGCTGGGCGCCGGCCAAAAACCAAATGGCAACTACCGATTACAATAAACTATTACCTCCATTGGTTTATAAAATCAGACTTGCAGTAACCAAATGGAGGGATGATAACTATCAGGGAGCTTCGGAAACATCTAAATCACTGCTTAATTTCTGGTTTAATCGGGAACATTTAATCGGTCAAAAAGAATTTAACTTCTTTTTTTCGCAACGCGAGGCCATCGAATCCATTATTTACCTATACGAGGTTGCTAATGCTTTAGACAAATACGATTTAATGCGTTATGACTCTTCTGGTCTCGTAAGTACCGGAATGTTTGATGAAAACTGGACACGATATGTAATTAAAATGGCGACTGGAGCAGGCAAAACAAAGGTGATGGGCTTAACTTTAGTTTGGTCGTATTTCCACAAACTGTATGAAGCTGACAGCAAACTGTCAAAAGACTTTTTAGTAATAGCACCCAATATCATTGTATTAAACCGTTTGCGTAAGGACTTCGATGGTCTGAAAATGTTTATTGAAGAACCGTTTATTCCTGACAATGGCTTTGACGACAAGGACTGGAAAAATGATTTTCAGATCACTATCCATATACAGGATGAGCTTAAACCCATTACCGAAACGGGCAATATATTTTTGACCAATATTCACCGGGTATTTTTCAATGAAGAT
>JAUXUF010000323.1 GCA_030684645.1 Bacteroidota bacterium
CATTTTATCTTGCCTAAGAAAGTTAAATTAGAAGGATTATACTATAATATTGTGGGAATTTTAGAAAAGGATGGTGATAAGTTAATGGGCTCAGTTAACGATGGTTTGATAATAATGCCTATTAGTTCCATTGGTAAATTGAGAAACTTAAATATTATTAATTTTGATATAATAGTTAATAATTCTTCTAAGGATAATATTGAAGAGGCAGTATCTTTATTAAAGTTTTCACGAAATCTAAAGGCATACCATAAGTCCGATTTTTTTGTTAATCACCTTGACACTTTAATAAAGGATGCAAGTAAATATTTTAAGCAATTAAGCTTTTACGGTGATGTAATTGGGTTTTTTAGTTTGCTTATTGGTGGGTTTAATATAGTTAATATTATGTTGTATAATATTATTGAAAGATCACCAGTGATAGGTATTCAAAGAGCCTTGGGTGCTAGTAGAAGATTTATATTAGGACAGTATATTTTTGAAAGTATCTTTTTGGGAATGTTAGGTTGTCTAATGGGACTTATACTCTCATTTATTGTTATTTTAATTGCTGGTTACCTATTGAATTCTTATTTGGTTATTTCAATATATAATATAATTAAAACGTTAGGAGTTGTTATTTTTGTTGGAGTTGTTTCAGGTTTATATCCGGCGATAAAGGCATCAAGATTAAATCCTATTCAAGTATTAAGTTTAAATAGGTATTAAAGATTTTAGCGTGTTCGAATGCAATAAGAATAATTTTATGTGCTTTGAGACAAGTATATTATGTGATCACTTCATTTATTTATTATTATGGCACTTTTAGCACCCGTTAAGAACATCTATCCTAAAATAGGAGGCAATTGCTTTCTTGCCGAGAACGCAACCATAGTTGGTGATGTCATAATGGGTAATAACTGTTCAGTTTGGTTCAATGCAGTGATCAGGGGCGATGTGAACTATATAAGGATCGGCGATAATACGAATATTCAGGACGGGGCCGTTATCCATTGTACTTATCAGAAGGCGGCAACTCATATCGGAAACAATGTTTCAGTTGGCCATAATGCCCTTGTTCATGGTTGTACCCTGGAGGATCATGTACTTATAGGGATGGGTGCTATTGTTATGGACCATGCTGTGGTAGGTGAATATTGTATTATTGGGGCAGGGACCATTGTTCTCGAAAATATGGTCTGTGAATCGGGATATATTTATGCAGGAGTTCCTGCGAGAAAAATAAAAGCCCTAACCGAAGACCAGATTCAAATGCTGAATAAGCTCCCCGAAAACTATAAGATGTATTCTAATTGGTTTATTCCGGATTCGGAATAACCACATTCTCTTCCAGATCCCAGTTCGGCCTTAATGATATTATTTTATCAAAGGCCCATGTTTTTTCAGGTTGTTTTCTTGTAATAACATTTCCTGTATCCCATTGGTCGTTTTTATTCTCGTCGTATATAATTCTTATATGGTATTTAGCCGTCGGGTACCTGATATAATTGAGAAGGGTATTTTTATTGACTATATCCTGTCTTAATAGTTCATCTCTTTCTCCAAGCCATTGGACGATATAATTTTTTGTGGTATCCGGAACGCTTACTTTTATGGAGATACTTCCATAATTATCATCTGTATCCAATTCAAATTTTTTATTGTAGATCTTTGATTTATTTCCCAGTATATCCGTAAAAGCATTTTCGCTGATTTTCAGAATATATTGTTTTTTTAATTTCCATGGATATTTTAGATTATAGGTTCTTAAGGAACCGGTTCCTTTAATTACCTGTAAACCCCTTACTGCTATTGAATCTTCCAATAAGCTGATCTTGTCTTCCTGAACGGATGCGATAGGCGATGAAAAGCGAAGTACAAGTTCTGCTCCCGGTTTGATCTTTGCCCCCGACAGGTTATCGCTTAGTGATAAGGATTGATTATAGGTATCC
>JAUXUF010000344.1 GCA_030684645.1 Bacteroidota bacterium
AATTTTAAAAACTACTTTTTCCAAATACCACCACCTTCATGACCATCATCTTTATGTTTTGGAGGAGGCGCTGGTCGTGAGCATTCCGGTCCGGCCTGACTCGGTTTATTTAGCAGAATCATCATGGTTGCTGCCGAACCAGCAATAAATGCAGTTTTCTTTATGGCATCTTTACGAGATATCTTTTTCCCATCAATATCTGAAAGATTTTTCTTTGTAATTTCCAAAATCTTGTTTTTCATTTCATTTTTTCTTTGTTGGTTTATACTAAAGAACTACTCTCTTACTGAAATTTTGAACCCTTGCGATTTCCCGTTATCGTTCACAAACAACATGTAAATCGCCGTTTTAATGTTTGGGGTCCGAATTACATTTAAAGTACCCTCTTCCAGATTTTTAACCAAAACTATTCTTCCCTGAATATCATAAAGCGTAGCTATGGCTTGTTTACTCACATGGCCTTTAACCCGGATTTCAACATTCCGGATGGCATATGCACTTAATTTACCCTTGAAGAAATCCATATCCAACCCAGTTGTCAGGTATGAAGTGTGCAATTGGAAACGGTCTGTGATAATTGAGTTGGCAGCAATGGTTGTCCGATAAACATTTTTGGAAAGATCGGTAAATGTTTTGCTCCACTTGTCTTCCAGAATTACCTGACAATCAGCCGGAAGATTGATGAGTTCGGCAGAAAAAACCACATCGCCCCCTGTTTTATAATCGAGGCCGACAGGAATGACCGTGCTGCTAAAGTCATTTTCAGGCAAAGCCTGAATGGCGAAGTCAATTCCATTGTCCTCTGCTAATCTGGAATAAACAAGCAAATCAGAACCTCCCTTGAGCAAACCTGCATCATAAGTAGGATCCAATCCTTTGGTCATGCCACTGTTAAACGCGATAATGGTTGAACTTTTCTGGCTGTTAACCGATGCTCCCAGTTTAATAGTAGGCCAGACGTCTTTCGTTGATTTTAATGCTAATGCAGGTTCGTGAATTTGCATCCCTGAATTAAAGTTTAAAGATTCATGATCCTTCATTTTAACGAAGAAAGCCTGTCCTTGCTGAAAATTATATGCTGGCAAGGCATTTGAATACACGGAATAAAAGTCACCCCCATTATTTGCGTCCGGGTTTTCCCAAACATAAATTGCACCAAATGAAAGGTCAAGGTTGGTTTCATTTTCAGATAAAAAATTAGCGTTCCCATAAACATCATTATTTATCCTAATAGCAGAAGTATAGGGGTTACCGATACAGTTCCAATAATTGGCAATCGCTGATACGGGTACGCTTCCGGCCTGAAGTGATCCGTTAAAAGTAACAGCGCTGGAAGCATCGGTACGAATACAAAATCCTTTGCCCGCGGCCAGATTTCCTGCGGTATTATTCAAAAAATAATTGTTCCATTCATTTAATTCTGAATTATAATCCATCATTCCCCTGATCGATGAATTATAAAAATCAGTTGCAACATTTGCATTTGTTGAAAGGAAATCTTGGATACTTTGACCCGACAATGGCGATGATACAAGGTGCCATGCATCAGTCGTCATGTAGCGCTTGGCGCTTGCAGAACCTACTCCTGATGATGATTCGGTAATTAATGAACCTGTTCCGGAATCATTCGATTCAAGGATTAATCCGTTTGCCGTTTTTATTTCAGTATTTTCAGCAACTGTCATCTTTCCGTCAATGGGTAGGGTTAAGGTTGCAGGGTTGTGAATTCGTAAATTGGAGGCATTTGCCAATGAACCCCCAGGGATTGCTGCACTTCCATCCCAAACAGAAGTATTAACAGCATCATCCCAGTCAACCGGGCCTCCAACTTGTGTCCAGAAATAGGATGCTCCAAAAACTCTTCCAACATAAGTATCTGTAAAATCAGCAGGATCATATAAATTTGGATTTTTATAGGCAGCATACCATGGGCTGGCAGAAAGTTTGTAAAACTGTTGGCCATTCATATTGGATTCATTGAAATCGATACCTGCGATACCAGTGTTTGACAGGATCCGCCCTCTCACACTAGCCATGGTCTGATAGGTAGAAGTTATTTCAACAAAATCATCAGATGTAGCCGCCTTTTCTGTAGCATTAACATCGCCTTTATATTCAATATTAAGAGTTGATCCAGTAATTGTTAAGGCAACACTGTACTTCGCATGGCCAAGAGAATTGTTTGCGCTGAAAGGCGAGGTTGGGATTGCATCCCAATTTGCTGCATCCGTACTCAGAGTAGTGTTATCAAAATTCAGGCTGAACTGCCCCTTCCAGAAGAAAGTTCCAGCTTCATTCGCTTTAACCTGAATATCAAACTCAAAGTTATCAAATCCTGAAACTCTGGTAATCCTTGGGTTTGCAAACCGATAGCTCAGTTCTGTTGTACCTTGTGGGATAACTGTTGCAGTAACTGTATTAGAAGTAGCCAGTGAGCCTGCCAGACAAGCTGTAGCATTGGATGTCATTTCCACCAAGATCAGATCTCCATTAGTAGGAATATATGAATAGGTAGCATTGTTCGTTCCAGCAACTAATCCGTTTACTTTCCACTGATAAGCAGGTGTTGTCCCTCCGTTGGTTGGTGTAGCGGTGAAGGTAACCGAAGTGCCTGCACAAACCGGATTAGCCGATGCTCCAATCGAAACGCTGACTGGCAAATTTGGATTAACGATCATTGTTACTGAACTTGAAGTAGCAGGATTGCCGGTAGCACAAGTTGCATTAGAAGTCAGCACACAGGTAACTTCATCAGTATTAGCGGGAGTATAGGAATAGGTAGCATTGTTCGTCCCAGCAACTAATCCGTTTACTTTCCACTGATAAGCAGGTGTTGTCCCTCCGTTGGTTGGTGTAGCGGTGAAGGTAACCGAAGTGCCTGCACAAACCGGA
>JAUXUF010000348.1 GCA_030684645.1 Bacteroidota bacterium
TCCTCCCTACATCATCTTCAAGGACAAGAAACTTTATAATAAATGCTATGCAAATAACGGGCGGAATGAATATGTCCGGTATCCATCGTATCAATGGAAAAACCTATGATAAAAACAGGAATGCACATGAGCGAAAGCTCCATGATGATGATGGGAAGTAAATTAAAGTTGGAGCAACTTTCAACAAACTCAACCGGAGTTGGCGCAAAATTTCGCTGGTATGGAAAGATAATTGGAATGACAATGGATTTTAGTGAAACTGTTACAAAGTGGCAATCACCAAAAATTAAAGAATGGGATACAGTTGGTGAAGCAAAAATAATTATCATGTCATGGTATCGTATGTGGTTTGAAATTGCTCCTTATGAAAACAAAACACTTGCAAAAATTTCAATCAGCTATTTGCCACCTAATGAATGGGTTTATAAAATTCTTTATTTCTTTTTTGCAAACTGGTATTGCAACTGGTGTTTAAATAATATGCTGAATGATACGAAAAAAAATATTTGAAAAATGCTCAACGATAAAATAATGAACCTTAATCCATATTCATCAACTGTACTCTCATTAGCAGGTTTACTTCTTGCTGGCATGGGGTTATATTTTATTTTTATCCGGCCTCCTTTACTGCCTGAAGCCCTGAGCTACATGGGCATAACATTGCAAAATACAAAAGCGAATATTCCGGGTCTTTTGAATTGGTTGCAAAAGGTTAATCGCTTTAACTCTTTACCGGATTCATAAATGAAAAATGAAAACAGAAAAAAGACCATCATCTATATTAAAGCTACATCTTGTACATAAACAGTCATAAATTCAAATTATGAAAATTAAAGTTGCAGTAAACGGATATGGTGTAATCGGAAAACGTGTTGCTGATGCAGTATCAATGCAGGATGATATGGAATTAGCTGGTGTATGTGATGTGGTTACAGACTGGCGTATTAAGATAGCGGGATTAAAAAATTATCCTGTTTTCGCAGCCAATGATGCTTTCAAAAGTATAATGAATAAAGCCGGGATAAAAACATCTGGCACTTTGGATGACCTGCTTGCATCCTCAGATATTATTGTTGATTGTACCCCAAAGAAAATCGCCGCTCAAAATATAGACCACTATAAAAAGCTTGGGGAAAAATTTATTTTACAGGGAGGCGAAGAGCATGAAACTACCGGGCACTCTTTCAGCGCAGAAAGCAATTACATTTCAGCTTTAAACCGGGCGAGTACACGAGTAGTTTCTTGTAACACCACTTCTATAGTCAGAACTCTCTCGGCTCTAAAAAGATCAGGCTTACTGCAAAGTGCCCGGGGAAGCCTATTACGTAGAGCAACAGATCCATGGGAAAGTCATTTAAGCGGTATTATGAATACACTGGTACCCGAGAAAGACATTCCAAGTCACCAGGGTCCTGATGCCCAAAGTGTAGACCCGCAATTGGATGTAATTACCATGGCGGTGAAAGTGCCGGAAACACTGAGCCACCTGCATTATTGGAATGTAAAACTTAACCGTAAGACTTCCAAAGAAAAGGTGCTGGAAGCATTTAAGACCTCCTCACGCATTGCTTTTATTAA
>JAUXUF010000356.1 GCA_030684645.1 Bacteroidota bacterium
GTTTCGGGAACCTGGAAAGATTTGACCGACAATGTAAACTCGATGGCTTCCAACCTGACTTCACAGGTGCGGAACATCGCGCTGGTAACCACCGCGGTGGCCAACGGCGACCTGACCAAGAAAATTACGGTTGATGCCAAAGGCGAAATCCTTGAACTGAAAGATACGGTCAACATCATGGTTGACCAGCTCAACTCGTTTGCTGCTGAAGTAACCCGCGTGGCCCGCGAAGTAGGCGCCGACGGAAAACTTGGCGGACAAGCCGAGGTGAAAGGCGTTTCGGGAACCTGGAAAGATTTGACCGACAGTGTGAACATGCTTGCCGGAAACCTGACCGCCCAGGTGCGGAACATTGCACTGGTAACAACCGCTGTGGCCAACGGTGATTTAACGCGCACGATTACAGTTGATGCCAGCGGCGAAATCCTTGAACTGAAAAATACCATCAATACCATGGTTGACCAGTTAAGCTCGTTTGCTTCGGAAGTAACCCGTGTGGCCCGCGAAGTAGGGACCGACGGTAAACTGGGTGGACAAGGCGAAGTGAAAGGCGTTTCGGGAACCTGGAAAGATTTGACCGATAACGTGAACCTGATGGCCGATAACCTGACCAACCAGGTGCGGAACATCGCGCAGGTAACAACAGCCGTTGCAAACGGCAACCTCACCAGCAAAATCACGGTTGATGCACGGGGCGAAATCCTCGAACTGAAAAATACGATCAACACCATGGTTGACCAGTTAAGCTCCTTCGCTTCCGAAGTTACCCGCGTGGCACGCGAAGTAGGGACCGATGGCGCACTGGGCGGACAAGCAGAAGTGAAAGGCGTTTCGGGAACATGGAAAGATTTGACCGATAACGTGAACTCCCTGGCCGGAAACCTTACCGTACAGGTACGTAACATCGCCCTTGTGACCACGGCTGTGGCCAATGGCGACCTCTCGAAGAAAATTACGGTTGACGCTCAGGGCGAAATCCTTGAGCTGAAAGATACCATCAATGTCATGGTTGACCAGCTTAGTTCGTTTGCTTCGGAAGTTACCCGCGTTTCGCGCGAAGTAGGCACCGATGGTAAACTGGGCGGGCAGGCCGAAGTGAAAGACGTGTCGGGAACCTGGAAAGATTTGACCGACAATGTAAACTTTATGGCTGCCAACCTGACCAACCAGGTTCGTAACATCGCCCAGGTAACCACCGCGGTTGCAAACGGCGACCTTACCCTGAAAATTACCGTTGATGCGCGCGGCGAAATCCTCGAACTGAAAAATACGATCAACATCATGGTTGACCAGTTGAGCTCGTTCGCTTCCGAAGTTACCCGCGTGGCACGCGAAGTAGGTACAGAAGGGGCGCTGGGCGGACAGGCCGATGTGAAAGGCGTTTCAGGAACATGGAAAGATTTGACCGATAACGTGAACCTTCTGGCCGGAAACCTGACCTCACAGGTGCGAAACATTGCGCTTGTTACAACGGCTGTGGCAAACGGCGACCTCAACAAGAAAATGACGGTTGATGCCAAGGGCGAAATCCTTGAACTGAAAAATACCATGAATATCATGGTTGACCAGTTGAGTTCGTTCGCTTCAGAAGTTACCCGTGTGGCCAAGGAAGTAGGAACCGAAGGAAAACTTGGCGGACAGGGCGAAGTGAAAGGCGTTACCGGTACATGGAAAGACCTCACCGATAACGTAAACTCGATGGCTGCCAACCTGACCTCACAGGTGCGGAATATCGCGCAGGTTACCACCGCAGTTGCCAATGGCGACCTTTCCAAGAAAATCACCGTTGATGCCCGCGGCGAAATCCTCGAACTGAAGAACACCATCAATACCATGGTTGACCAGTTGAATTCGTTTGCCGGCGAAGTTACCCGTGTTGCCCGCGAAGTAGGAACCGATGGAAAATTAGGCGGACAGGCTTTGGTGAAAGGCGTTGCCGGAACCTGGAAAGACCTTACCGACAATGTGAACTACATGGCTTCGAACCTGACCGATCAGGTGCGGAACATCGCGGTAGTTACCACGGCTGTTGCAACCGGCGACCTTACCCGGAAAATTACGGTTGATGCCCGTGGCGAAATCCTCGAACTGAAAGACACCATCAATTCGATGGTTGATCAGCTGAATTCGTTCGCCGCCGAAGTTACCCGTGTGGCCCGCGAAGTTGGAACGGAAGGTAAACTGGGCGGACAGGCGCTGGTACGCGGCGTTGCCGGTACCTGGAAAGACCTTACCGACAATGTAAACCTGATGGCCAGCAACCTGACCGATCAGGTGCGCGGAATTGCCAAAGTGGTTACCTCGGTTGCAAACGGCGACCTGCGGCAAAAACTGACTGTTCCGGCAAAGGGCGAAATTGCACAGCTCTCGGATACCATCAACAACATGATTGACACGCTCGACACCTTCTCTGAACAGGTTATCGGGGTTTCGAAGGAAGTAGGTATCGAAGGACGTTTGGGCGGACAGGCCAATGTACCTGGCGCTGCCGGAACCTGGAAAGCGCTTACCGACAATGTAAACCAACTGGCTGCCAACCTGACGACCCAAATCCGCGCCATTGCCGAGATTGCCACTTCGGTGATCAAGGGCGACCTTAGCCGGACCATTTTGGTGGCTGCCAAAGGCGAGGTCGAAGAATTGAGGCTCAACCTGAACGAGATGATCCGTAACCTGGGCGAAACCACGCTGCGCAACACCGAACAAGACTGGCTGAAAACCAACCTGGCTAAATTTACCCGCATGTTGCAGGGCCAGCGCGATTTGAACGCCGTAGCTCAACAGCTTCTTTCCGAACTTTCGCCGCTGGTCAACGCGCATCATGGCGTATTCTTCCGGATGGAAACAGAAGCTGAGGAGGACGGATTAAGCGAAAAAGACCGCAGGTTATCCTTGCTTTCGAGCTATGCCTACAAAGAAAGGAAAAACCTTGCTTCCACATTTAAGATTGGCGAAGGCGTGGTTGGGCAGGCCGCTTTCGAAAAACAACGTATCCTGATCACCAACGTGCCGCACGATTACGTTCAGATCAGTTCGGGGCTTGGCGAGTCAACACCAATGAGTATTGTTGCCCTGCCTGTCCTTTTTGAAGGTCATGTGAAAGCGGTAATCGAACTGGCCTCGTTCAATTTGTTCAGCCCGATCCACCAAACATTCCTCGATCAGTTGATGGACAGTCTGGGCATTGTGCTTAATACCATCGAAGCAAACACCCGCACCGAAGGCTTGTTGCAGAAATCGCAGGCGCTTGCCGAAGAACTGCAAAGCCAGCAGGAAGAGTTGCAGCAGACCAACGAGGAACTGGAAGATAAAGCTAAAATGCTTTCGGAACAAAAAGCCGAAGTTGAGGTTAAGAACCGTGAAGTTGAACGCGCCAGGGTCGCTTTGGAAGACAAGGCCGAACAGCTTGCACTCACTTCCAAGTACAAATCAGAGTTCCTGTCCAACATGTCGCACGAACTCCGGACACCTCTGAACAGCCTGCTCATCCTTTCGAAACAACTTTCCGAAAATCCGGATGCCCATCTTTCCGATAAAGAGGTTAGCTACGCCAGTACGATCCATTCGTCGGGCAACGACCTGCTCAACCTGATCAACGATATTCTCGACCTTTCGAAAATCGAAAGCGGGACCGTTTCGGTTGACCTGAGCGATGTATTTCTTCCTGAACTGAAATCGCAGATTCACCGGGTATTCAACCACATGGCCGATGCGAAGGGCTTAGGCTTTGATGTAGAAATTTCGCCCAATGCGCCACAATCCATTCATACCGACGAAAAAAGGCTGCAACAGGTGATGAAAAACCTGCTCTCGAATGCCTTTAAGTTCACCGAACGGGGAAATGTCAGCGTGAGGATAGCACCGGCAGAAAGTGGGTGGAGTACCGATAATGTTTCGCTCAACAAGGCACGGCAGGTCATCGCCTTCTCGGTTACCGATACCGGGATCGGCATCGCGAAAGACAAGCAGCGGATTATTTTTGAAGCGTTCCAGCAATCCGATGGAAGCACCAGCCGCAAATACGGCGGCACCGGCCTGGGGCTTTCAATCAGCCGCGAGCTTGCAGTGCTGTTGGGCGGCGAGCTTAAAGTAATCAGCAAAATGGGCGAAGGAAGTACGTTCACCCTTTACCTGCCTGTAAATTTTGTGGGCCCAAAGGTTCAGGGCGGTAGTCCTGATGTCAACCCAACTTCAGGAGACCCTTTTGGTAAAATAAAGGACACCGGCGATGTAAACCCTTTTGGTGCAGCGGGGGATTTGCCTTTGCTTTCGCGTAACCCTGGAAAGGTAAAAGAAGACGGGATTAAAGACGACCGCAATTCCATTCAGCCTGACGATAAGGTGATCCTGATTGTCGAAGACGATTTGAAATTTGCATCCATTCTTCTCGACATATCCCGTGACCATCAGTTCAAGGCAGTTATTACTACCAATGGGAACGATGTCATAGACCTGGTATCCAAATACAAACCCGATGCCATCACCCTCGACCTTAACTTACCCGATGTGGATGGATGGACCCTGTTAGACCGGCTTAAATTAGACCCGGATATGCGCCACATACCGGTACATATCATAACTGTTGAAGAGGAAAGGATGCGGGGCATGCACCGCGGGGCCATTGGCTACTTTACCAAACCGGTCACCAAGGAATCTTTAGACGCAGCATTCGCTTATATGGACGATTACATCCAACGCCCCAAAAAATTATTGGTGGCCGAAGACGATCTGGAACAACAGAAAATCATCGGTAAACTGATCGGCAACAGCGATGTGACTGTCACTTATGCAAAAAATGGCCGGGAAGCGCTCGAACTTCTTCGTGAAGAAAAATTCGATTGTATGATCCTCGATCTTGGATTGCCCATTGTGAGCGGAATTGAAGTGCTTGAAGAGATGCAGCGCGACAAGGCGCTTACGGACATCCCGGTCATAGTTTTTACCGGAAAAGACCTAACGAAAAAGGAAGAAGCATTCATCAAAAAAGCTTCGGTCGGCATCGTAATTAAAGATGCAAGGAACCCTGAACGGTTAGTTGACGAAGCTGCCCTCTTCCTGCACCGGATCACCTCGAAACTGCCCGCAGAAAAACGGAAGATGATCAGGCAGATTTACGAAGAAGATACCTCGTTAAAAGGCAAAAAAGTTCTGATTGTTGACGACGATATGCGGAACATCTTCGCGCTGACAAGCATTCTCGAACGGCACAATATTTCTGTTCTGAGCGCTGAAAGTGGAAAAGATGCCATCCAGATCATTAAAAAAACACCGCAGATTGACGTGGTACTCATGGATATCATGATGCCCGAGATGGACGGTTACGAAACCATGCAGATCATCCGGAAGAATGGTGATTTTAAGAAGCTGCCGATTATCGCGCTCACGGCGAAAGCCATGAAAGGCGACCGCGAAAAATGTATCCAGGCCGGCGCTTCCGATTACATCACCAAACCCGTCGACAGCAACCAATTGCTTTCGCTGCTGCGGGTGTGGATGTATAAAAATTAGGAGGACAGCCCCCTTCCCGTTCCCCCAAAGTGGGGGAAGGCTAGGGCATCGGTTCGAGATTGTTTTTAGCTCCGTTAGGAGCGGAATATTGGTAGCCCCGGGCTTCGACGAGAGACTTCGGCGTGAGCTCAGTCGAACGGTGTAGCGAAGCGGAACCCGGGGTTAAGGCAAGCATAAATGAACAAGGCGCATCCGGTAATCTAAATTGAAACAGGACTGCTGCATGCGCCGCAACCTGATTGTTGAAAAAGGAAAAGGAAAAAACCTTAGTGAACCTTAGTGTTCTTAGTGGTAAAAAAATAAAAACCATGGCAAAAATTCTGATCATCGAGAACTCCATTTTCATGAAAGGTTCGCTCAAATTTTTATTGGAGCAATCTGGTCATAATGTGGTCGGTGTGGCAACGAACCTGGAAGAAGCCTTACGAATGTACGGACAATATTTTCCAGAAATTACGACCTGCGACCTGCTGATGCGCGGTGAAGATGGAATGCCCATCATCCGTGCGCTTCTCGAAAACCACCCGCATATAAAAATTGCGGCCGTCTGGGTTTCAGGGCTCGAAACCAAGATTGAAGAAGCAAAGCGAGCCGGAGTTGTAGGTATTTTGGAAAAACCTTACAAGTTTGATGACCTGAAAAAAGAAATTGAACGCATTTTAAACGGGAGAACAACATGAAATGGATCAATAAATTATCAATCAGGAACAAACTTCTTCTCGGGTTTACAGTACTCCTGACTTTTGTTTTAGTTCTAATCTATGTATCATTCAGTAGTTTAACTACTATTCGTGATACCCAACGGACCCTGACCACCGTAGAATATCCCCTCTCCATTGAATTGCTGAAACTTAGGTCGGCATTGAACCGCGAAAGGCTTGCCATTACCCGGATAGTCCTGGTTCAGGACGACGAGGTCACAAAACAATGGAACGACGAACTGGTTGGCTTGAATACCACGGTAACTTCAATAATTGATACCATCCAGATACTTGGGAAAGATAAACCTAAAATCATTTCAGGCATTCAGGATTTTGCCCGGCAACGAAATACGTTTAAGGCATACAAAGACACTCTCCTTCATGTTTACAATACACCGCAAACCCATGTAAAAGCAGAATTACTACTGACAGGCACTTTGTTCGTGATTAATGAAAATATGCGTGAAAATATTGTTGGCTTAAGCGACATTTCGGAAATGGATGTCGAACTCTTAAAGCAGAAGGCCGAAACTACCTACAATAATGTTGTGATGTCATTTGCCGTTTTTGGTGTGCTCCTGATTTTGTTATGCCTGATGCTCACCGTATTTTTTGTCCGGGCCATCGCTTTGCCCATTCAGGCTTTGGCCAAACAGGCCGACCGGATTGCTTATGGCGATTTATCGGTCAAAATTGAGGTAAAAGACGGAAGCGACGAAGTGGCCGTGATGCAACGGTCGTTTGGGATGATGGTCAGCAGTTTACGGTCGGTTTCGGAAGAATTGAAATCAACGGTCGACACTTTGGACAACCTTTCCAGCGAAGTTAATTCCGAATTGGAAAGAGGTTTCAACGATACGGCGGCCATCCTGCGGTGGATCGAAAAATTCTCGGCCAGCGTAACCGCCATTTCCAAAGGCTTAAATGCTTTGATGAACGAGTTTAAATTGTGAAGCCCCCTTCCCGTTCCCCCGAGGGGAAGGACGGCCTCCCCTAACCCCTCACTTCGGCAGGCTCAGTGACCGCCAAACGGAGGGGGATTTGGGCGATCGGGATTCGGAATGTTTCGCCCTGAAAGGGCAATTTATTCTAGCCCAGGGCAACGCCCTGGGGATAAGAATAAGAGAAAAGGTTTCGCCCTGAAAGGGCAGCATAATTGATTTATTTATAACGATATGCAACAATTGAAATTCTATTTACTATGCATTCATATTGCCCTTTCAGGGCGCAAATTCATATTTTACATTTCAACCCCAGCTGTTACCTGGGGCTAGTATATATTGGGCTTTCAGCCCGGAATTAAACTTAGTGCCTTAGTGCCACTTCGGCAGGCTCCCTGCCCGAAGCAGGCGGGAGTGCAACGCTTCGTGGCAAAATAAATTGAATAAACATGTTGAACCCAAAAATTGAACAAATAGAATTCGAATTGCTCCTGGAAGGGATCTACCAGGCCTACGGGTACGATTTCAGGGATTATGCGCCGGCATCGCTCAGACGGCGGGTACAGAAATCGATGGATAATCTGGGTGTGAAAACCATCTCCGAATTTCAGGATAAAATTCTCCACGAGAAGGAATCGTTCGTCCATTTTTTGAACACCGTTTCGATTGATGTGACCGCCATGTTCCGCGACCCCGATTTCTTTCTTGCTGTACGGCAGAAAATAGTTCCAATAATCAGGGAGCTTCCCTCTGTTCGTATCTGGCATGCCGGTTGCGCCACCGGCGAAGAAGTTTACGCGATGGCCATCCTGCTTCAGGAAGAAAACCTGTACAACAAAGTCAGGATATATGCCACGGATATGAACGCGGTGGTTTTGGACAAAGCGAAGAACGGAATATACCCGTTAAAGAATATTCAGGATTGCACGGCAAATTACCACAAATCAGGCGGAAGTCATGAATTTTCAACGTATTATACCGCGAAATACAACAATGTGATCATGAAGCCCGAACTTAAAAAAAATATTGTCTGGGCCCAGCATAACCTGGTTACCGATAGATCATTTCACGAGTTCGACCTGATTTTATGCCGGAATGTGATGATCTATTTTGAAAGGCCGCTTCAGGAACATGTCCATCAGTTATTTCTGGACAGTATGCCCATCGGCGGTATCCTGGGTTTAGGCAAAAAAGAAACCATGTACTCATCGGCCTTTCGTCCTAACTATATGGAGATGGACGGAAATGCAAAACTGTTCAGGAGGGTAAAATAAAAAAGGAAGCCCCCTTCTGATTCCCCCGGAGGGGGAAGGAAAGAAGCCCCCTTCCCAATTTCCTGCCTTTCGGCAGGAACCCCAAAGTGGGGGAAAGCTTTGGGCATCGGATTGAAGTAGAATTTCGCATTGAAGGAAAAGCCCCCTTCCCGTTCCCCCAAAATGGGGGAAAGCTTTGGGCATCGGTTTTAGATTGGATTTCACGTTGAATGAAAAATTTAAATATGAACAGATTACATACACTTGCAGCGGATCCTGCTCCCTCTCCTTTGGAGAGGGTTGGGGTGAGGCGGGTAAACGATTTTGCGATTGTGTTGATCGGTTCCTCAAAAGGAGGGTTGGCTGCGCTTCAGAAGCTGTTGGGCTTTCTTCCGGCTACATTTAAAACACCGGTTGTGATTGTTCAGCACCGGATGGAATCAGCCGAAGATTTGCTTGTGGAACTTCTGCAGAAAAATACAGAGCTATATCTAAAGGAAGTTGAAGATAAGGATATCATTAACCGCGGAGTAATTTATTTAGCGCCAGCCGGTTATCATCTGTTGATCGAAGAAGACCACTTTGCACTTTCGACCGAAGGTCCCGTTTCAGCTTCGCGCCCTTCTATTGACGTGCTGTTCGAATCTGCGGCAGAGGAGTTCGGCAGTAAAGTGGTTGGTATCATATTGACCGGGATGAACCGTGACGGGGCTCAGGGATTGAAGAAAATAAAGGAGGCCGGTGGCATTACCCTGGTTCAGGATCCGGAAGAAGCCGAGGCCAGGCAAATGCCCGACGCGGCAATTGCCGCCTCTAAAGTTGACTACATCCTGGCATTGGAAGGAATAGGAAGGTTTTTGAATTCAGGTGGAGCAGCCCCCTTCCCGTTCCCCCCAAATGGGGGAAAGCTTAGCGTACCGCAGTAAGGTTGGTTTTAGCTCCGTTAGGAGCGTACAATTTTGTAGTCCCGGATTTCAATCCGGGGGAAAAGGATGTGAAGCAAACCCCGTCCGTGCAAAAATGATTTTCAATGCGAAAACCACATTTCGGACGGAATGGCAAAAATTGAAGTTCAAAAATTGAAGTTGCAGAAGAAGAATAAGAAACATCGAATGAGAAATAAGAAATTAGGAGAAGGCAGTAGTCGGTTCAAGGTTCTTTCATCCCTGAATGGGCGGAGATACTAGCACAGGGCATCGCCCTGTGGAAGGGAAATCGACCCGATCAAACCGTCTGCGCACGAAGGTTGAACATGGCAAAGGTTTTCTTTCGGACGGCAAATGGCAAAATACTAAGGTGACAAATTAAAAAAACAAAAAAATGGAAGCGTTAAATGACCCCAAAGCTGAACTCAGAAGATTTGCTGAAGAAAAGTGGCATCAACACGCTCAGATTGGTAAGGAATTAAGTCAGCAAGAACCTGAACGACTGATCCATGAACTTGAAGTTCACCAGATTGAACTTGAGATGCAGAACGAGGAATTGCGGATGGCTCTGCAGGCGCTGCACGAATCGCACGAAATATACGTTGACCTTTACGACCTGGCGCCGGTTGGTTACATGACCCTGACAGAAACCGGAATAATTTGCCGGTCCAACTTAACGGCAGCAAAACTGTTGGGCGTGGAAAGAACACAAATGGAAAATAAAATGTTCTTCCGCTTTATTTGCAACGAAGATCAGGATCTCTATTATTTGAACCACAACAGGTTAATTACTTCCGGAGAAAGGCAGCAGTTCGATTGTCGGCTGAAAAGGAATGACCAAACTTCATTCTGGGCCCATATCACATCGGTCCTTTCATGGAAAAAAGATGGATGCTTTGTAAACCGTGTGATTATTTCAGACATTAGTGAGCAGAAGTACGCCGAAGAACAACAAAACATGCTCGCCAAGGCCATGAAATATACAGCCGATTGTATCACAATAACCGATAAGGATTTCAAATTTATTTTCGTAAACGATTCGTTTTGCAGAACTTATGGCTATCGTGAAAAGGAGCTTATTGGTAAAACTTTCGATCGGATACATTCAGAAAACAACCAGCCGGAAATTACTACGGATCTTTTTTCTTCTTTATCCAACAAAGGAACCTGGCAAGGTGAAGTGCTGAACAAACGGAAAGACGGGAGCGAATTTCCGGTCTCACTTTCATTGGCACAAATAGTTAACGAAAAAGGGGAAAGGTATGCCACCATTGGAATTACCAGCGATATCAGCGGGCGAAAAAAAACAGAAGCAATACTGAAAGAAACGAACGCCAAGCTACTGAAAATCAATGCCGAGAAAGACAAATTATTTTCCATCGTTGCGCACGATCTGAGAAGCTCATTCTCAGGATTACTTGGCATTTCGGAAATATTGGCTAGCGAAAGTAGTGAATGCACCGCGGAAGAAATCATACAACTTTCGGGCGAATTGAACCTTTCGGCAAAGAACCTATATAAACTTTTAAATAATCTGCTCGAATGGTCGCAGCTGCAAAAGGGTTCACTTAGATTTACACCGCAGGAGCTTTCCCTGTCAAAAACGATTTCCGAAAATATTGAACAAATAAATCAGAGGGCAATACAGAAAAAGATAATCATCCAAAGCGAAATTCCTGAAAATCAAAAAGTATTTGCCGACGAAAAAATGATCAATTCTGTCGTTCGCAACCTCCTGACCAACGCAGTTAAATTCACACGAAATGAAGGGAAAGTTATCGTCCGGTCAAAAACTGTTGACGGTGATATGATCGAGGTTTCGGTACACGATACCGGCGTTGGGATTTCGCAGCAGGATGTTGGCCGGCTCTTCCGGATCGATGAAAAAGTTAGCTCGGTTGGAACAGATGGCGAACCCAGTACCGGATTGGGCCTATTACTTTCGAAAGAGTTTATTGAAAAACATGGTGGCCGTATTTGGGTCGAAAGTGAATTGGGAAAAGGAAGCACTTTTAGTTTTTGTATGCCAGTAAATGTGCCGTTAGGTACAAAATGTTTATAGAAAATAAATAACCCATTAAGGATGATGAAATTAACAGACAAATTTGGGATTGATTATGCCGAACAAAGGCAAAGGTTAGATTTTTTGAAAATTACGGATGCCGACATTAACCTTTTAAGAAGCCTTGAACCGCTCATTAAAAAACATATTGACAGTATCATCGAAGAGTTTTACGCCGAGTTGCTTAAATACCGCGAGGCAAAAAAATTTTTTACCGACGATGCGATAATAAAACACGTTCAAGCTGCCCAAAAAAGTTATCTGCTCGATATTTTCAAGGCTGAATTTGATGAAAACTATTTTGAACGCCGCCTTCAGATTGGCGCAGTGCACGATAAAATTGGGCTGCCCATTAAATGGTATATCGGAAGCCATTTTAAGTATTTCAATAAAATTATTACAGTTATTGCCAAGCACGCCGGATTGGACAGAGAAACCGAAATGGAAGCCATAGTAAGTGTGATTAAGGTGATGAACCTTGACGAGCAACTGGCCATGGAAAATTACACCTCGTTGAGTTACCGGATTAAAGCGGCAGAAAAAAGGATACAGGAAACAATTCAGGGATTGTCTGATTTAAATTTGAGTAGGGAGTAGGAAGGCAAAAGAAAAGGGAAAAGGCCGAAGTCAGTAGTCGGAAGATGTGAAAATTTCAGCTCTGAAAGTGCGGCAAAGAAAAAAAGTTGGAATGAAGAAAATGAAAAATATACAGATGAAATTGACACAAGCATAATAGGAGATTAATATATGGAAACAAAAGAAAAAACCAGCGTTCTGATTATTGACGACAGCACGCAGAAAATTACGATGCTCGAAGCTATACTCAGCAAACTCGACATCAATTTGATTAGCGTCACCTCAGGAACCGATGGCTTGCGAAAACTGCTCGTTCAGGAATTTGCCTGCATCCTGCTCGATGTGAACATGCCGGTTATGGATGGTTTCGAAACCGCCAAAATGATCAGGCAGCGCCCACAGTCGCAAAAAACGCCTATCATCTTTGTCACCGCGGTAAATTCAGCCGAAATTGATATGCGTAAAGGCTATAATATTGGCGCAGTCGATTATATTTTGACCCCGCTTGTTCCTGAAGTCCTGATCGCCAAAGTGGTGGTTTTTGTGGAGTTGTTCGAAAAAAATGTATCCTTACAAAAGCAAACCGAAGAACTCCTCGAAAAGAGCCTCAAATTATCCGAACAGGCCAATCAGCTAAAGCAAATGAACGAAGAACTCGAAGCCCGCGTGAAAGAACGGACTGACAAATTGGCTGAAAGAGAAAATCAGTATAAATTTTTATGCAGTCAGTTCGAAGCTATTTTAGACCATATTCCAGGCTTGGTATTTTATAAGGATACCAAAAATAATTTTGTTCGCGTTAACAAATATCTGGCTGAGGCACATCATACCACAAAAGAAGAATTGGAAAATAAAAGTTTATTTGAGCTATACCCCAAAGAAGTTGCCCAAAAATATTTTGAAGACGACCTGGATGTCATTTCGGACGGAAAGCCAAAACTTTATTTTGATGAACCATGGGAAAAGGGAAATGAAAGCAGGTGGGTGAATACAAGTAAAATTCCATTTGAGGATAGCGAGGGTAAAATAATTGGTATTATCGGCATATCACTTGATGTTACCGAACGAAAACTTGCCGAAGAGAAATTAATACAGAGTGAAGAGCGGTATAAACGGATTACCGAAGGTTTGACCGACTATCTTTATACCGTGATTGTTAAAGACGGAAAAGCTATTGAAACCATTCACAGCGAAGCGTGTAAAGCGGTAACCGGATACACTCCGAAAGAATTTTTGGAAGATCCTAATCTCTGGATCAATATGGTTGTTCCGGAGGAAAAGGAATTTGTGGCAGAAAGGGCCTCTAAACTTCTTGAGGGAAAAGAACAGCCTCCCATCGAACACCGCATCGTCTGCAAAAACGGTAAAACCCGCTGGGTTATGGATACCACAATTCCTAAATTCGATGCTGATGACCGGCTGGTTTCTTACGAAGGGGTTATTCAGGACATCACCACTCGCAAGCAAGCTGAGTTTCTTCTTCAGGCAAAAAACGAAGAAATAGAAGTGCAAAACGAAAAGCTGAATCTGTCCAATACTGAATTGATTATTGCCAAAGAACACGCCGAAGAAAGCGATCGGTTAAAATCTGCGTTTCTTGCCAATATGAGCCACGAAATCAGGACTCCAATGAATGGCATCCTGGGTTTTACCGAACTGTTGAAAGAACCTGATTTAACCGGAGAAAACCAGCAAAGTTATATCAGCATCATAGAAAAAAGCGGTGAGCGTATGCTCAATATCATTAACGACATCATTAGCTTTTCAAAAATTGAATCGGGGCAAATGGGAGTTTCTATTTCAGAGACGAACATAAACGAACAGATTGAATACATTCATACCTTTTTCAAGCCTGAAGTTGAGCAAAAAGGATTGCAGATTTCCTATCGGAATACCTTGCCTGCAAAAGAAGCTATCATTAAAACAGACCGCGAGAAAATCTATGCCATTCTCACCAACCTGGTTAAAAATGCCATTAAATTTACCAAAACAGGGTCTATTAAATTCGGCTACGAGAAAAATGATAATCACCTCCAATTTTCCGTAACAGATACAGGCATTGGCATCCGGCCAGAACAGTTGAAAATCGTTTTTGAACGGTTCAGGCAAGGCAGTGAATCGCTTAACCGAAGTTATGAAGGAGCAGGGTTGGGGCTATCCATTTCGAAAGCTTATGTGGAGATGCTTGGTGGTAAAATATGGGTAGAAAGCGAAGAAGGAAAAGGTTCCTCATTCTATTTTACCCTTCCATACGATACTCAGGCGGAAGACAAAATCGACAACAAAAATGTAGTTTTGGCTGATGTTGAAATAAAATCGGTGAACCAATTGAAAATATTAATTGCCGAAGACAACGAAGAATCGGAAATACTTCTTTCACTGGCAGTTGAAAAATTCAGTAAAAATATTTTAAAAGCAAGAACCGGAATTGAAGCTGTTGAAACATGCCGGAACAACACTGATATCGATTTGGTGCTGATGGATGTTAAAATGCCTGAAATGGACGGATATGAAGCCACCAGACATATACGGCAATTTAATAAAAACCTGGTTATTGTTGCTCAAACTGCTTTTGCACTAACTGGCGACAGGGAAAAGGCAATAGCGGCCGGATGCAACGATTATATTTCAAAACCAATCAGGAAAGACAAATTGATGGAAGTCATTCACAAACATTTTTAGGAAAAAATATAGCCAATAGAAAATAAAGCATATACCCAAATAATGTGATTCAATTTTCGTGTTACAGGGTAGTGCATCCCTTGTTATAAAACAAATTATTTATTCAATTGAACATTCCATCGCCCGCCAACCCTTCGGTTTTATTTATTGTCATGGTTATTGTACCCAACCCACTGGCAACACATTGTTTTGTTGCTTTTGAAGATTCGATTTTAATGGTAAAAGCAAAAACCAAAGAGTTGCCCAACCCACAAACAAAAACACCCGCCAAAAAATTCAACCCCTTCGCTATTGATACATAACGTGCTATTCTATAACAGGGAATCCCCCAGCCGAACACCGGAAAAACGGCTGGACTGTCATAGAATCACGCTATGTACAATAGCCGCACAAACCCAACCCACCTGGTTCCCGATCAGCATCATTTCAATCAACATTGTCGCCAGAAAAAAAACCACAAAAAGCCCCACCACCCGTCTAAGGTGCAGTCCATGAATTGTTTTACGGCCAAAGCCTGCGGCAGGTGGCTTCCGCTTCTCTCCATTACACTCCAGGGCTGCACTTCGTTCCGCCACCTTTCGTTACATTCTGTTCATTGTCTGCCTCCAGCCTCGGCTACCCACGCAAGAGTGCTTCCATTCATTCCATTTCGCTCACGCCAACCCGTCGTTTCATTCCGCTCCCCTTTGGCTTCCCCACCCACAATCCGGAACTCAAAGCCAAAACGGGAAGCTCCATTCCACCCAACCCAATTCGCTACATTGCATTCAGTCACCACCCTTGCTTTTCCCCATGCCAACCAGCGGTATGTCCTGTGAAGTATTCGCCCCGGAAAACCAAAGACCTCAAAATTCCCCACCACCCTTTAATGGTGCAGGTAAAAAATAAAAGATCATTCACGCATGGCCTTTGTGCTTGCAGCCGGTTCGTCTCACTCATTCAACCGTTCCATTCGTACCTCATTACACTATTTCATTCGTTCACCTCACCAGCTTCAGCACCCCGCGTGTAAGTGTTTCGTGCCTCAACACCCACACCTTTCCCCACCCACATTTCGATCATTTCCACCTATTTTTACCTGCGAATTGTTTGCCCCATAAAACCGGTTCCCGATCATTGTCGCTTTGTTCAGCCTTCATTGAGCGTTTCATCATGCTATTGAAATGAGAATAACTGCCCACACACCTCCCGGTGCCAGTTATTTCCCATTTCAACAGCACATCATCATCATACCAGAAATTTGCCATTTCCTTTTTTTGAAAAAGGGGTTTTAAGGGTTTTCCCTAAACTGATTGCCGGAAAACAATCAAACATGACCGTAGTAATAATGTCACTGCAAACGAACGCATCCCAACGCATAAACTCCTAATCATCAGGCATTGCCCAATTATTGATATACCTTCGATCAGATAAGGTCTCGGTCGTGTTTGGTTCGTACCAAGTCCATACCAAGTCCAAGTAGAAACAATTAAAAATTACCGCCATGGGCACAATTAAAAAAGGTATTTTAGGTGGCTTCTCCGGCAAAGTCGGAACTGTCATCGGAGGCAACTGGAAAGGCATTGATTATATGCGCGGAAAAGCTGCCAGTGTATCAAACCCTAAAACAGAAGCCCAACTGGACCAAAGAGCCCGGTTTGGTGCTGCTCTCAGATTTTTACAGCCATTAACCCCATTTCTGAGGATTGGCTTTAAAAACTACGCTGTGAAGATGACAGCTTTCAACAGCGCTATGTCCTACAACCTGAACAATGCACTTTCAGGTAGTTATCCTGAATATTTCATCGACTATGCCAGCGCACTGGTTTCTCGTGGTTCTCTTCCAGGAGCGATGAATCCTCAAGTTCAATCCTCAAATCCGGGTCAGATTGATTTTACTTGGGAAGATAACTCTCAGGATTCAACAGCTAACACCTTCGATAAGGTTATTTTGGTTGTTTACAATCCTGCCAAGCAGAAAGCGATCACAGTTATTGGTGGCAATGAAAGGTCTGCCTGCGCCCAAACAATTGAAGTTCCTTCTTCATTTGCTGGTGATCAAGTGGAGTGCTTTATTGCATTCCAGAATTTAAACCAGTCTGTTTTGTCGAACAGTGTCTATGCTGGGCCAATCAACGTCTTCATTGATTAATCAGTAAAGGCTGAATGTTTAAAACCGCTCTCTTTTAGAGGGCGGTTTTTGTTTTTAATATCCTTTGATAGTGCCTTCTTGACACGATTTGTATGTATCTGGTATGTATAAAAATAAAATGAGACAATTACACCACTTGTAATTACCTCATTTTCTGTCGGTCTGCAGGGATTCGAACCCTGGGCCCGCTGATTAAGAGTCAGCTGCTCTACCAACTGAGCTACAAACCGAATCGGCGACAAAAGTAACAGATTGTTTGGCATTTTCAAATATTAACTCAGAGTATTTAAAGTTTAAAAGAAGTTTGAAGTGCCTAAAATTCGGAATATCTGAAATTTTCACTCCGAACTTTGCACACTTGAAGCATTATAGGGACTCTTATGGCACTTTTGATTATATTTGCTTGCAAACTTTGAACTATCATGGAATTCCTCAATTATATACCTGAAGGTTTTACAAAATTTTTTCTTGTTCTGGTTTTTTCTCTGTTAATTGGACTGGAACAAAGACGACACCACATCCATGAAAATGAAGACCTTTTGTTTGGGACCGACCGAACCTTCACATTCATCGGACTGCTTGCCTATGTTTTGTTCATTGCCGATCCTGTTAATTATATTCCCTTCCTGATTGGCTTTATTCTGATTGGTTTCTTACTCGGCATTCAATATCACCACAAAATCGGGCAAAATGGAAAATTTGGATTGACCAGCACGATTTTGGCACTTCTCACCTATTGCATGCCCATCATGGTTTTCACTCAACCCATTTGGCTGGTCTTAACCTTTATTGTTGCTCTCTTGATGGTCACTGAATTGAAAAACCACTTCATAACACTTTCGAAAAAAGCTTCGGAAGAAGAATTTATTACCCTGGCCAAATTCATTGCCTTTGCTGGTATTATCCTGCCACTCTTACCTGAAGCAAATATTTCCGCTCAAATACCTGTTTCGCCCTATCATTTATGGCTCGCGGTTGTGGTTGTTTCAGGTATTTCATATGCCAGTTATTTGCTTCGGAAATTTATATTTCCTGATTCAGGCATACTTTTAACCGGATTGCTTGGTGGAATATACAGCAGTACTGCTACAACGGTCATCCTGGCACGGAAAGCCAAACAAGGGTTAGATGATCCTCAAACGGTTTCAGCTATCATGGTTGCCAACGGGATGATGTATTTGCGGATTCTTTTTCTGGCCTTTTTGTTCAATCGCCAGGTGGCTTTGCTTTTGGCAATTCCATTTATGATCATGTTTGCAATTACTTATATGCTCTCCAGGTTTGCTCCCGGAAAAAATAAAGAAAGACAGTCTGAAAAAATTCAGACAGATAACCTGGAAACGGGAAAAAATCCGTTAGAGCTCAGAACAGCAGTAATCTTCGGTGTTTTATTTGTAGTTTTTGCCTTGATCACCGATTTCGTACTGAAAAGATATGGCAGCAGTGGAATTACCGGTCTGGCATTTTTGGTTGGCGTGACTGACATCGATCCTTTCCTGCTAAACCTTCTCCAGCAAAAAACGGAGATTAGTCAGATGATTATTGTTTTGGCCATCGTGAACGCCACCAACAGTAATAACCTGCTGAAAATGATCTATGCCATTACATTAAGCAGCAAAAGTATCCGTAAAAGTTTAGTTGTTAATTTTTCGATTCTTATCGTCTCCGGATTATTAATGTCGGTAATCTTTTATTTAATTTAGCATTTGATATTAAACAAGCAATATTTTCCAATAGCAGACTAAGATGAAACGATTGTCATATAAAATCATTGTTCAGTATTTCCTGATTTCAGGTTTACTCTTTACCGGATGCAGAAAAAACGACCCCATTCCGGAAATAATCCCGCAGGCCAATGAAATCAACACATTTGTATATAACGGACTAAAGGATTATTATCTGTGGAATGGTCAGATTGATGCTTTGTCAAATAAAAAATATCAGGATAAAGATAGTTTAAATGCCTTCCTGAATAAATATACTGATCCGAAGGCTCTGTTTACAAGTTTGTTATATAAATACAAGGAAATTGACAAATGGTCGTTCCTGGTTGACAACTCAAAAACAATCGACGACTGGATTAGCGGAATATCCAAAACTATGGGGTATGATTTTATGCTTGGAAGAATCGGATCTTCTGACAATTTATTCGGATTTGTTCGCTATGTTATGAAAGGGTCACCAGCTGAAGCTGCCGGAATGAAACGGGGTGACATCTTCCTGAATGTTAACGATCAACAACTTACAGTATCAAACTATCAGACTTTGTTATTTGCCACCGAGACTTATAAATTAGGATTTGCTACCATCACCAACAATACCATTTCACCCAATAGCAGAACGGTAAACATGACAGCCATCGAGTTGCAGGAAAATCCCATCAACAAAGACACCATTTTCCTGTCCAATAATCAGAAAATTGGCTACCTGGTTTATAACGGATTTAACGCTGACTTCGACATTGAACTAAACAATGTCTTTAAAAAGTTCAAAGATGCAAATATCAATCAGTTGGTTCTCGATTTGAGATACAATGGCGGTGGATCGGTTCAAAGCAGTATTTATCTGGCCAGTATGATCTACGGAACTGACCCTTCAAAAATATTTGCACATGCACAGTATAACAGCGGAGTACAGGATTATTTTGTAAATACCTATGGAAGTGGGGCACTCAACGATTATTTTACTTCTACCATTAGCGCAACCACGAAGAATGCAGCAACTTCAATCACTTCACTTAATCTACAAAAAATTTACATCATTGTATCCGACAATACAGCTTCTGCCAGTGAATTGCTCATCAATGGACTGAAACCTTATATGAAAGTAACAGTCGTGGGAATCAATACTGTTGGAAAATATACCGGTTCAATGACCGTTAAAGACTGGGATTCCAATGGAAATGTAAATCCAAACCACAGCTGGGCAATGCAGCCTATCATTGTAAAATATGCCAATTCAAATGGGGTATCAGATTTTATTAATGGGTTAACGCCCGACATTTTTGCCGAAGAAGATATTGCAAACCTAATACCATTCGGTGATCCGAACGAAAAATTACTAAGCTTTGTTCTGGCTGATATGAAAGGCATTTCAATAACCGGTATGGTTTTAAAATCGGCTCAGATCGGACTGAAAAAAGTAGCCGACAGTCGTGATTTTAAACCATTTGCAAACGAAATGTATATCAACTTTCCATTTAGAAAATGACAGAAATAAATTTCCGGAATCTAAATTCTTAACCAGTAATCAAATGAAATGTAAAGAATTTCCAGTAATCAAAAACGAAACTAATCAACCATAATTCTAAACCTTATGAAAAAAATCTTATTTATCTCATTTGTGCTTTTTATCGTCTTATCGCTTCAGGCTCAACAACTTCCGTTCAGGCTCGAAGAATTAACAGCTCCTGATTTTGTAAAAGCAGTAGAAAAATCAGCTAAAACCTGCATTATACCCATTGGCGTTTTTGAAAAACATGGGCCACATCTTCCTTTAGGGACTGATTTATATACCGCCCGCGAGTTTGCCATACGTGCTGCCGAAAAAGAATACACCGTGGTTTTTCCCTGGTATTATTTCAGCCAGATAAACGAAGCCAAACACCAACCCGGAACCATTGCCTACAGCCCTGAGCTGATCTGGAAAGCACTTCAGGAAACACTGGACGAACTGGCCCGCAACGGATTCGAAAAGATAATTATCGTGAACGGTCATGGTGGAAACAATGCCTTTCTGAACTTCTTTGGAATGGCTCAATTATCCGAACATCGTTCATACAGTTTATACGTGTTTCAGCCAAAGGATGATCCTGAAGTAGCCAGAAAAGCAGAGGAAATGACCCAGCACGATCCGTATAATGCACATGCCGGAAACGAAGAGTCATCGGTTATAAAAGCCATTGTACCAGACTTGGTTCACCTCGAACGTGCCGGACAACAATCAGGAATTGATCAGAACCGGTTGAAAAATCTGCCCTATGTTTACACTGGAATCTGGTGGTATGCCAGTTATCCGAACCATTACGGAGGCGACGGCACAAAAGCCAACGCCAAAGCGGGAGAATTACTGATTAATTCAACAGTTGATCAGTTGGTAATAATGATTCAGGCCGTAAAAAAGGATGAAGCGGTTCCGGCCCTGCAAAAGCAGTTTTTTGACGGTTCAGAGAATCCGCTGAAGACCAAGCAATAGTTACAGGAAGAAAACAGCAACTCCACCAACGGTGATCACTGCCCCAATAATTTCTTTCCAGTTCACTTTTTCATGAAAGAACAAAATAGCCGGAGGAATGATCAGCACCGGTACAATAGACATGATGGTAGCTGCAATTCCAGCCTGTGTATGCTGAATCGCCAACAAGGAAAATGAAACTCCCAGAAACGGGCCGAAAACCGATCCCAGTGCAACCCGTTTCATCGCGGATTTATGTTGCAAGGCTTTCCAAACTTTACCATATCGTTTGGTGAACAGAATGATAATAGCGAAACCAACCATGCCGGTAATTACACGAATGTGTGAAGCCGCAAAAGCATCGTAATTTCCCATTCCTTTTTTGCTCAGCACCAACCCGACTCCCTGCCCCACGGCTCCACCGAAAGCAAGTAAAATTCCCTTGATACTGTAATTGGCGCTAATTTTATGTCCTTTCTTAGTGACATCTTCATGCTTTTCGCGTTTCAGGATAACGATGGAAATTCCGGTAAGGGTTACAATCATTCCCAACCAGTTCATCGGACTCATTACTTCACCCAGGATCAACCAGCTCACAAATGCAGTAATTGGTGGAGTCAATGCCATAATCAACATGGCAATCCGTGCACCAATAACTACAAACGATTGGAACAAAAGCAAATCGCCAATCACAAAACCAACCAATCCTGACAAAGCCAGCCATGCCCAGCGTTCAGCTCCGGCATCGAGAGGCAAAATCATACCTCTCCGGAAATAATTTACTACTCCGTAGATAAAAAAAGCCACGACCAACCGAATTAAATTAACCTGAAGTGACCCAATCTTTTTTCCGGCCGACTCGAATGAC
>JAUXUF010000359.1 GCA_030684645.1 Bacteroidota bacterium
ATCTGTTCAGGATCTTTTAAAATAGTATTTGCCAGCGTTCTGATTTTCGGCGGCATAGTTGCCGAGAAAAGCAGGGTTTGTCTTTTCTTGGGTAAATTACCAATGATCCGTAATATATCCTCGTAGAAACCCATATCAAGCATACGGTCGGCTTCATCAAGTATCAGATACTGAAGATGATCCAGTTTAATAACTCCTGATGCAAGATGTGCAATTAAGCGCCCGGGTGTGGCTACGACGATATCAACACCATCCATCATGGCACGGCGCTGCTGTTCATAGATCATTCCATCTCCGCCGCCATAAACCGCTATCGAGCTGATACCTGCAAAATAGGCTAAGCCTTCAACCTGCTGGTCGATTTGCTGGGCAAGTTCACGGGTTGGAGCAAGAATAAGCGCCTTGGTATATTTTTTTTCGGTGATACTGATATGCTGCAAAACAGGCAATAAATACGATGCTGTTTTACCGGTACCTGTCTGAGCGCAGGCGATCAGATCCTTATGATCCAGAATAAGAGGGATGGCTTGCGCCTGAATTGGGGTGGGTTTAACATAACCCATGCTCTGCAGACCTTCAAGTAATTGAGGGTCAAAGTTAAAATCGCTAAATGTCAAATTGAAAGATTAATATTTTATAATAATTACAAAAGTAGTTAAAACAATGGACAAATGATAGTTAACTGTTGAAAAGCGCAATTGAAGGCATTAAACGGACTTTGAAAATTGACAATGAGCAATGTCAAGTAGTACTGCCTTCTGAAATGATCCCCATATAAAAGAATTCAGCAAAATTGTCAACTTTCAGTCACTAGTGTCCGGTAAAAATAAAATTAAATGACAATTATTAAAAATTTGTCCGCCTTTGCGGCGGAAGGGCAATCCTTTTCCCTTCAGCTGGAAAAGTAAGTGCCGTACTTACGGCATTGTAAATCCACATTTTATCCTATGGGTGCAATCCGAGCCGTGTTAATGGAAGTATAAGAGATGAATGATTGTACAACAATCTCCGGATTGCTTAACCACTTGATTTATGAATGGTAATTGCAAGGATAAAATACGCCTTTACTGCCAAATCCCGGAAGGCCGATCTCTGCAATATGCAAAACCGGTCCCGCACATGCGGGATGAACGGGTGTTACCCCAAGCACTATCCCAAAAACCGTTCCTATCAGATAGGTGGATCCGAAGGACGATTCTCCCGGTGTAAAACC
>JAUXUF010000386.1 GCA_030684645.1 Bacteroidota bacterium
TGCCTTTGAAAGAAGAAGAATCGATGATCACCTAAAACTCTAATCGCTCATTTAATATCTGAATTCAGGGCTTTGAATAATTAATGCAAAACCAGCCTTTTCGAAGTAATAATGCATTAAATTGGAGATATTTCCTATTAGATTTTTTGGGAAACAGTCAATTTACTTTCAAATTAATTTTGGAAGTTCAATTTAATTTCTACTTTTGCCAGCATTAAAAGCAAACAGAAATGAAAAATATCAGCATTATATCTTTAGTCATTGTCAGCGTGGTGGTCCTCCTTCGTGCTGAATGAGAATGGTATAATGTAAGCTAAAAACTTGAAAGCCTTTCTCAAACCAATGAGAAAGGCTTTTTTTTAATAAAATTTTGAGACAAAAAGTTATGCAGAAACGATTAAGATCAGCTACTACGACCGAAGGACGGCGTATGGCAGGTGCAAGAAGCCTCTGGCGGGCCAATGGAATGAAAGAAGAACATTTTGGACGGCCGGTAATTGCCATCGTCAATTCTTTTACTCAGTTTGTGCCCGGTCATGTACACCTGCATGATATTGGCCAGTACATCAAAGGTATTATCGAAAAAGAAGGATGCTTTGCTGCCGAGTTTAACACCATTGCCATCGACGATGGAATCGCTATGGGGCACGACGGAATGTTGTATTCGCTCCCATCGCGCGATGTAATTGCCGATAGCGTTGAATATATGTGCAATGCTCACCGTGCTGATGCGATGGTCTGCATTTCAAACTGCGATAAGATTACTCCGGGGATGATGATGGCTGCCATGCGCCTGAATATCCCAGCTATTTTTGTTTCAGGAGGCCCGATGGAAGCCGGCGAAATTGATGGTAAAATGTATGATCTGGTTGATGCGATGGTGATGGCGGCAGACAACTCGGTTTCGGACGAACAAATTGCGAAAATAGAGCGTGATGCATGCCCGACTTGTGGCTCATGCTCCGGAATGTTTACCGCCAATTCGATGAATTGCCTGGCGGAAGCTCTTGGTCTGGCGCTTCCGGGAAATGGAACCATTGTGGCAACCCATGCAAACCGCAAACGCCTATTCGATGAGGCTGCAAGCCGGATTGTTAAAATGACTTATGAATATTACCGAGACGGCAATGAAAATGTATTGCCAAGAAATATAGCCACTAAAGCTGCCTTCCGGAATGCCATGAAGCTGGATATCGCCATGGGTGGTTCAACCAATACCGTTTTGCATATTCTGGCCATTGCCGCTGAAGGCGAAGTCGATTTTACAATGAAGGATATCGACGAATTGTCTCGTGTGACTCCAAACCTATGCAAAGTGGCTCCAAGCGGTGACTACCATGTTCAGGACGTTAACCGCGCAGGTGGTATTCTGGGTATTTTGGCTGAACTGGCTCGTGCCGGGATGCTAGATTTATCTACTTTCAGGGTTGATGGAAATACGCTGGAAGAGGCTATTGACAAATACGATGTGATGGCTTCATCGGTAACCGAAGATGCTTTCCGTAGGTATAAATCGGCTCCGGGTGGTGGACGCAACCTGGTAATGGGATCCCAGGAAATGTATTATAAGGAATTGGATACCGACCGTGCAAAAGGTTGTATCCGCGATTATGAACATGCTTACAACAAAGATGGTGGATTAGCTGTTCTTTACGGAAATATTGCCAGAAACGGTTCTATTGTAAAAACAGCAGGAGTTGATCCTTCGGTCTATCATTTTAAGGGAACTGCCAGGGTATTCCAATCGCAGGATGATGCCTGCAACGGAATTCTTGGCGATAAAGTCCAGGCTGGTGATGTCGTGGTAATCCGGTACGAAGGACCCAAAGGTGGCCCCGGAATGCAGGAAATGTTATATCCAACTTCGTATATCAAATCAATGGGCCTCGGCAAAGCATGTGCATTAATTACTGATGGCCGTTTTTCAGGTGGAACTTCCGGTTTGTCAATCGGTCATGTTTCTCCGGAAGCAGCTGCCGGTGGTGAGATCGGACTGGTTCAGGATGGAGATTTGATTGAGATTGATATTCTCAATCGAAGCATTAACCTGTTGATAAGCGACGAAGAAATGGCATCGAGAAGAGAAAAAGAAATGGCTAAAGGTAAAGATGCTTTTACAGCAGTTGGTCGCGACCGATACATCAGTAAAGCGCTGAAAGCCTACGCCAGCATGGTTTCATCAGCTGACCGCGGAGCAATCAGGTTGATAGAATAAGGAATTATTTACTATTTATTCATTTACAATTTACCATTTATTCAATTCATTCAGGCGTGTAAATAGTAAATCGTCCAATAGTCAATCTTTCATTCCTTAGGTCAAGATGTCTAAACGATATTGTTATTGAAAAAGAAAATTCATAAAAAAAGAAGAATATGGCAACACAGCGTATAAGCGGCTCAGAAGCCGTCATATTATCCCTTCTCGAAGAAGGTGTTGATACCATTTTCGGGTATCCCGGCGGTGCGATCATGCCCATTTATGACGCACTCTATGATTACGATCAACAAGTTACACATTATTTAACCAGGCATGAGCAGGGTGCAATTCATGCTGCCGAAGGCTATGCCAAAGTAACCGGAAGGTCCGGAGTTTGTTTTGCAACTTCGGGTCCTGGCGCTACAAACCTGGTAACGGGCTTAGCCGATGCGATGATTGATTCCATTCCGGTGGTCTGCATCACTGGCCAGGTTTCTTCACCATTGCTCGGGACGGATGCTTTTCAGGAATCGGATGTGGTTGGTATCACTATGCCAATAACCAAATGGAACTTTCAGGTTACCAACGCCGAAGAAATTCCTGAAGCGATTGCAAAGGCTTTTCATATTGCCAACACTGGCCGTCCGGGGCCGGTATTGCTTGATATTTCAAAGGATGCTCAATTTGGTATGTTCGACTATGAATATAAAAAATGCACCAAGATCAGAAGTTATTTACCTGAACATCCTGTCGATCCGTTTCAGGTAAAAACCGCTGCCGATATCATCAATGCGGCAAAAAAACCTTTGCTTTTATTCGGACATGGAGTAATGATTGCCCATGCAGAATCTGAGTTGAAAGAGTTTATCGAAAAAACAGGGATTCCTGCAGCCTGGACTTTATTAGGGCTTTCGGCTCTTCCAAGCGACCATCCCTTGAATGTTGGAATGCTTGGGATGCACGGAAACTATGGCCCCAATATCAAAACCAATGAAGCCGATGTGGTCATTGCGATAGGAATGCGGTTCGACGACCGTGTAACCGGGAAAGTTGCCGCTTATGCCCGTCAGGCTAAAATTGTTCATCTTGAAATTGATCAGGCTGAAATCAATAAAATTATCAAAGCCGATGCACCTGTTTTGGGTAATGCCAAAAAATCGCTGCGGATGTTGATTGACAATGTGAACACAAATTCGCACGAAGCCTGGGTGAAGGAATTCCGTGCTTGTGATAAGATTGAATACGAAAAAGTGATTGAAAAGGACATTTATCCGACACAACCCGGATTAACGATGGGCGAAGTGGTACGCATTGCCTCGGAAAAAACGAACCATGATGCCATTCTGGTCACCGATGTTGGTCAGCAACAAATGATTGCTTCGCGCTACTTCAAGTTTTCCCAGCCCCGAAGCAATGTAACTTCAGGAGGATTGGGCACCATGGGCTATGGCCTGCCAGCAGCAATGGGAGCTAAAATCGGTCAGCCCGACCGTGTTGTTTTTGCCATGTCAGGCGACGGTGGTTTCCAGATGACCATTCAGGAATTAGGAACCATTGCACAATACAATCTGGATATTAAAATCATTGTTCTGAATAATAATTTCCTCGGGATGGTACGGCAGTGGCAACAACTGTTCTTCGAAAAACGGTATTCGTTTACCGAAATGAAAAATCCTGATTTTGTCGGAATTGCCAAGGCTTATGGACTGGCCGCCCAGAAAGTAACATCACGCGATCAGTTGGAAGGCGCTATTCAGGAAATGCTCGATCATAAAGGGCCTTATGTGATTGAAGTGGTTGTCGAGAAGGAAGATAATGTCTTCCCGATGGTTCCTGCCGGGGCTTCCGTTTCTGATATTATACTCGAACCTTAAAAAATATTAACATGAAACAAGAATATATCATAACCGTTTTTTCGGAAAATCATATTGGGTTGCTTAGCAGATTAACCATCGTCTTCACCCGCCGGAAAATAAATATCGACAGTTTAACGGTTTCTGAGTCAGCTATTTCAGGAATATTTAAATTTACTGTTGTGATCAATGAAACTGCTGATCGTGTTCAGAAGGTTGTTGGTCAATTGGAAAAGATTGTGGATGTGATCAAAGTTTACTCAAACACCAACGACGAGATGATTTACCAGGAGATTGCGCTTTATAAAGTGTCAACCGAATTCTTGTTCGAATCGGATAAGGTCGAAAAAATCGTTCGCAATTCTGGCGCCCGCATTCTCGAAATAACCCGCGATTATGTGGCCATTGAAAAAACCGGTCACTCTAAAGAAACACAACAGTTATTTGATGAATTAAACCCATACGGAGTATATCAGTTTAACCGTTCCGGAAGAGTTGCCATCACACGCAGTAACATCGAAAAGCTCTCGGAATTTCTGAAAGAACGCGATGCCATGCTGGAGCAGGTGGATTAAAAATTGATTGACAATTGGACAATTTACTATTTACTATTTGTTCTCTGAAATAGAAGGATAATTAGTAAATAGTAAATCTTTAAATTGTAAATTGTCATAATAATATCATCTTATCTACATAAATATCCTGAAAATTGGGATCACCTTCCAGGTTGACATGCCTGGTTTTAGCCAGAATTTCATCTGTAATCCTGGAGTCTGAAAAAAGAAACATCTTCGCGCCAATCAGCGCTGTATTGCCCATTTTGTGAATTCTTTCCTCCGGAAGTTCAATCATACCGGTCTCAACCACATGGCGGATATTAATATAACTTCCGAAACCACCGGCAATGTATAGGGTTTCAATTTCTGACAACTGAATCTCAAGATTTTTGGTAAGGATGGTTAATCCGGCAGCAATAGCCGCTTTTGCCAATTGGAATTCGTTGATGTCTTTTCGTGTCAGGTTCACTTTCCCGGCTAAATGAATTTGCTGTTCTCCTGAATTTATTTCGCCAAACATTCCGATTAAATCCAGTTTCCGGTGGATAGCCACGGCATCAATCAGAGCGCTTCCGCAAATTCCTTTGGGCGAAGTATGGCCAATCACTTTGGTCTCAATTTTTCCATTGACAAGATTGAATGAAGAGATCGCTCCTGTGACTGCTCTCATTCCCATCGAAATGTTGGCTCCTTCAAAAGCCGGACCGGCAGCAGTTGAAGCACAAACTATCCGGTTCTTATTTCCCAACACGATTTCACCGTTGGTTCCCAAATCAATTAGGGCAGTGTAATTTTCCTTTTGATGGATTCCTGATGCCGCAATTCCGGCCAGGATGTCACTTCCCACAAAACTTCCGATGGAAGGGAAAAACTCAACTTTACCAACAATCTGGAAGTTCCAGTCCAGTTCCTCCGGATCAAACGTTTTCAGCCCAAGATTGTCGGTATGAAAAGGATAGGCCGAGAGTGGAGAAACGTCGCAATTGCTGAAGATGAGCTGCATGACTGTATTTCCAACCAACACAACTTTATGCAATTCAACCGGATGTTTTTTTAGCATCAGTTCAATCATTGTTCCAATGGCCAAGCGGATCATACTCGTCATTTCGGCTTCATGTCCATCCAAACAAGCCTGAATTCTCGAAATCAGGTCGGCTCCGAACCTGACCTGCGGATTCAGCATCGTTTCAACTGCAATTACTTTCGCTGACGATAAGTCAATCAACTGAGCAACGACAGTGGTTGTCCCCAGAT
>JAUXUF010000392.1 GCA_030684645.1 Bacteroidota bacterium
GCCTCAAGAAATTGCGCTCGCACATGAAATTGCCAATAAACTTAACGACACTAAGTCTCTCTCGTTTTATCTCTCCTGTACCAAAAAGTACTCTCATAGAATTCTGCGAGACCTCCTTGCGCATGTCGCATCACTCCCGCAAACAAGCATTCGTACTTCTCGGGGTGCATTGTTTAATCACCTTATTACTACCCAGCAAGAAGAAGTAAACGATGACGAATCATACGATTAATATCCTTGGTATCAGTATTGGAACACGGAAGACCGGCATAGCCATTCTTCAGGGAAATGAACTGACCGAATGGGAAACGCATCTCTTCGCCGGGTGGTGGTCTGAAGCAAAAGAAAAGGCTATCATCGCACGGTATGAAAAATACATTGTGCGGAACCAGATAACTGCTATTGCAATAAAGATACCTCCGGTCATTCCTTCCGGTTCAGCACTAGAATACGTCATTCAACAAGTACAAGCGTTGGCGGATCGGTATCGCTGCAAAACAATACTCTATACAAGAGAAGGTCTTAAGCAGCATGCTCGCCTTCACCACAGCGATAGCTTGCTTGAGTACGCTGTACTGCAATACCCCATGCTTCGACCTGAATATGTTAAGGAGAAGGAAAGCAAAACCCACTATCACATGAAAATGTTTGAAGCGGTCGTGGCAGCGGATCTGATGTTCGCGAACGTCAGAACGAAGCAGTGAATATACCGCACAGCGCGTCAGTGTATTTAAACACCCGGACTGTCGTGCAGCCGCCCTTTAGGGTTTCGGGTGTTGCAGTCAACGCTCGGCAAATAATGGATGGTATGCATCTTTTGCGGCAATTGCCTTCACAGAGTATTCCGCTGCTGTTCTTTGACCCGCAGTATCGAAGCGTGCTCGACAAGCAGGGATATGGCAATGAGGGCGCTCGACAAAAAGGGAGAGTTCTTCTGCAACCACACACGGACAGCGACATTCAAGCATACCTCCGTGAGATGGCGCGAATACTGCTCCCCAGCGGGCACCTGATGCTCTGGATCGATAAATATATGCTCTGTACGGGAGTTGCCCATCTGATTACTGGGACCGATCTTTACATCGTGGATCTGATCACGTGGAACAAAGACAGAATGGGAATGGGATACAGAACGCGCAGGCACTGCGAATACCTCCTTATTATTCAAAAGTCGCCCATTCGGGCGAAAGGTGTCAGGTGCAATCACAGTATTCCAGACGTATGGACGGAACGAATAGCGCAGAAAAACCACCCTCA